>NZ_JBFUFF010000061.1:0-42731 GCF_056403555.1 Rhizobium sp. P2_G2 | reverse complement strand
GCATAGAAATAGCCGCGCACCGTCGACACCGGAGGGAAATCACCCGGCAGCATCCGCCATGAGCAACCGCTTGATGCGATATAGAGGATCGCCTCCACGACCGAGCGCATCTTCGTCGTTCGGCAGCGACCGCCACGCTTGGCCGGTGGGATCAATGGTTCGATTARCGCCCATTCCCGGTCCGTCAAATCACTTGGAAAACGAAGCGCGTCTCGGTTATGCTCACGCCGAGCGATAGCAGTCCAGGTCATCGGAAACCCCATTTTGATTTAGCACCAAAAGGGAATCACAACCTGCTGTTATCGCTCAACTACTTTTAAATCGGGCTCTTAGAGCGTCGCTGTTGCGTCGCCCTGGACCGAGGCTTAGACGGTTGTCAGGCGACGAAGAGGAGGCTTACGAAATGTCGGACGATGGCGACCGAATCCGGGTGCTCATCTGCGAAGACGAGCCGCTCATCCTGATGGTTACGGTTGAAATGCTGGAGGACGCCGGGATATCGACTATGGAGGCCGGATCGGCGGCGGAGGCATTGCGACAACTGTCTGGGTCTATCAACGTCCTCGTCACCGACATCGGTCTTCCCGACATGTCCGGCTTCGAGTTGGCGCTCAAGGCCCGGAAACAGTGGCCGTCAGCGCCGATCGTCTTCGCCACCGGCGACCGCCGCGTGGATGGTGCCGACAAACTCGGCAACAACATCGTGCTAGGGAAGCCTTATTCCGACGAAGAGATGATCGAGGCGATACGTGGCCTCGCCTGTCGCGAGAACACGTGAGGGCATCGTCAACTTAACGGAATTTGGAATTCGATGTGCGATCATGGGCCATGACAAATCGTGATCCGCTGTACCGCCGCCATCGCTTTCCCGCTGAGATCATCGCGCATGCTGTGTGGCTCTATTTCCGCTTTCCTCTCAGTTTGCGGATGGTCGAGGACATGCTGGCCGCACGAGGGATTATTGTCTCGCATCAGACGTTCCGGTTGTGGGCAGAGAAATTCGGCCGCGCCTTCGCCAGCGAGATCCGCCGCCGCTCAGCCGGCCGGCTGGGCGACAAGTGGCACCTCGACGAAGCCGTCGTTTCGATCGGCGGCAAGAAGCACTGGCTCTGGCGCGCCGTCGATCAGGACGGTTTCGTCCTGGAGGTTCTTGTGCAAAGCCGCCGCAATGCCAAGGCGGCCAAGCGCGTGATGCGCAAGCTGTTGAAGAGCCAAGGGCGGGCGCCGAGAGTGATGATCACTGACAAGCTTCGATCCTACAATTCTGCAAAGCGCGAGATCATGCCAACTGTCGAACACCGTTCGCATAAGGGCTTGAATAATCGGGCGGAGAATTCCCATCAGCCATTCCGGCGACGGGAACGGATCATGAAACGGTTCAAGTCGCAGCGCCATTTGCAGCGCTTCGTCTCAATCCATGATCCGATCGCCAATCTGTTTTACATCCCCCGCCACGACATCYCATCCAGCCATCATYGYGAACTGCGTTCAGAGGCGATGAACCTCTGGGCGAGAATCGCGCGGATGTGAACCGTCGTGACGCAAGCGGGCTCCCATTGCCTCTCGCCCATTAAGTTTACGATGCCGGTTCGCCTGATCCGACGATAGCGACCGCCGACGGGAAAAGTCCCGCCGCCGTTTCACTTCGCGACGAGCGTGAAGCCAAGAAGTCGGAAACGCTCGACGACCAGCTCGACGAAGGGCTGGCGTCGTCGTTTCCCGCCAGTGACCCGATTTCGGTTGCCACGACGACGATACCCGGCAGCGGGCCATCGAACTCGGAGCAGACGTGACGACGATGGAAACCGCCCCTCAACGTTGGAAATGTCCACATCATGAAGACGCCGGCCTCCCGGACGTGCATCTGAATTTTCGCTCAAAAGAGTCCGCGAGTTGAAGATTGCCACTTACAACGTCAACGGCGTGAGCGGCCGCCTAGAGGTGCTGTTGCGGTGGCTCGCCGAGGCGTCCCCCGACGTGGTTTGCCTGCAGGAGCTCAAAGCGCCCGACATTAGATTCCCCGTCAAGGATATCGAGACTGCAGGCTACGGTGCGATCTGGCATGGTCAGAAAGGCTGGAACGGCGTCGCGATCCCCGCGAAGGGCGAACAACCTCATCAGACACGAAAGGGCCTGCCAGGCGATCCTGACGATGTCCATAGCCGATACATCGAAGCGGCGATCCGCGGCATCCTCGTGGGTTGTCTATATCTGCCCAACGGAAATCCGTGGCCGGGACCGAAATTCGACTACAAGCTCGCCTGGTTCGAACGCCTGAAAAAATATGCGCAGGAGCTGCTCGATCTTGATGTGCCCGTGATTTTGGCGGGCGACTACAACGTCATGCCCACCGAGATAGACGTCTACAAGCCGGAACGGTGGGTAGACGACGCGTTGTTCAGGGAGGAAGTGCGCGACTCTTTTCGGCAGCTGGTAGAACAAGGTTGGACTGACGCCGTGCGAAAGCTGATC
The DNA here is from genome assembly GCF_056403555.1 of Rhizobium sp. P2_G2. Classification (NCBI taxonomy): domain Bacteria; kingdom Pseudomonadati; phylum Pseudomonadota; class Alphaproteobacteria; order Hyphomicrobiales; family Rhizobiaceae; genus Rhizobium; species Rhizobium sp. P2_G2. The sequence goes on along the minus strand of NZ_JBFUFF010000061.1, from coordinate 40,259 downwards.
GGCGACCGACGCATCTATACGTTTTGGGACTATTTCCGCAATGCGTTCGCCAGGGACGCGGGGCTGCGCATCGATCACTTCCTCCCTCAGTCCCGCCATTGCCAGCAGCCTCACCGGGGCGGGCGTCGACAAACACGTGCGCGGATGGGAACACACGAGCGATCACGCTCCCGTCTGGATCGAAATCAAGGCGGAGTGAGGGCAAGGTGGTAGAAGCAAGACCCATCGGAAGGGCTTCCTCGACTAGGACCTTGGAAATGTTCGACCCGTGATCGACATCAACGTGACCGGGACGATTGAACTCGTCCACTCTGTCGGTAGCGCGTCCAGCGCCGTGGCTGAATCCTGATCAGAGGGTCCATCGCTGGCTTCATGCCGGGCACGTTCCAAGCCGTCTATATCGGCACGAAGGCGTTCCTGAACAGCTTCTCCTTCGCGCTTCGCAAGGAACTCATGGACTCGGGCGTGACTTGACCTGCCTGATGCCCGGGCGACCGACACCCGCTTCTTCGAGCGCGCCGACATGCTCGACACCAAAGTCGGGTCTCAGGAAAAGGACGACCCGGCCGATTGCCAGGATTGGTTTCGACGCGATGATGGATGGGGGAGGCGATGTCGTCGGCGGCTGGAAGAACAAACTCCAGCCCACGTTATGCCTGCGGAGATGCTTGCTGAACAGCACAGGAAAATGGCGGAGCCGGGATCAGCCAAGAATTAAGGCATCGTCCGGCAGACGTTGATAAGCCCGCGGAATCGCGGGCTTTTCCACCTATAGCGTAACAGCGGTTAATGGCTGTTCTTGTGGCTCTGCTGCCCCGCCTTCGACTGCTGGTCATAGCTGCCGCTACGCGAGGCTTGCGAGCGGTCGTCCCGATTGCTCTACGCCGACGCATTGCGGTCCGACGTGTCGCCGTTCTTGTGGCTCTGCTGACCAGCCTTCACGTGCTGCTCGTGGCTTCCACCTTTGTTTGCCATGAAAATTCTCCTTGGATATTGCGTAAATGCGGGAGGCCGCTTCCGCAGGCCTCAGGGGCCAACTCCACATCCACTCGGTTGTTCCAAAAATCGACGCTTTGGTACGGAGCCGATCCGACGGCAAAATCGGTTCAGTATTTCAGGAGCGACGGAGGCTTGCGCTGGAACCAGAGGCCGCGCGGCAAGTTTACGGCTCATGGAGATGCAGCAATCATGGCCACCAAACAAACCGTAGAAAAAGATGCCCGAGGGCAGTTCGCTGACTCGCAGGCAGACCCCAAAAGCGATGGCGTCGCGAACGCCATTCCCACAAAGGTCACGGGCGACGACGACGCCACCATGCATGATCACGAGAAGAAACCCTCGCCGAATCCCGGTTTCGACATTCGGACGCAGACCAATAAGCGCGACTGACCCGATGCAACACATAGAGCTTGGCACAGAAGGCCTGACGGTCAGCAAGAGCCTTCCCGACGCGGTGACGGAAGGTTCGGGTCTAATTTATGCTTCGTCGCTCGAAGGCGGCATTACCCGCAGGCAGGGCAAGCATGGCTTCCTTTATTATGATGCGGGAGGTAACCGCGTAACTGATCCCGCCGAACTCGGTCGGTTTGCCAAACTGGCCATTCCGCCAGCTTATACGGACGTCGTTATCTCCTCAAACCCGATGTCCCATCTTCAGGCCATCGGCGTCGATGCTCGAGGCCGACGGCAGTATCGGTACCATCCCGACTGGTCTGCCGAGCGCGGGAAGGCAAAGTTCGAAAAGCTTTCCCAATTCGCCGATCGGCTGCCCGAGATCAGAGAGCGGGTGGACCGCGACTTACGTCTCCGCAAGCCCAGTTTCGAAAAGGCTTTGGCCACGGTCGTCCACCTACTGGACAATCTCTACATCCGGGTCGGAAACCAGACTTACGCCGCCGCCAACGGCAGCTTCGGATTGACGACCCTGCGCAACCGGCACGTCAAGATCGAAGGCTCCGTCGTGCATTTCCGGTTCAAGGGTAAGTCCGGCAAGGAATGGCGCGTATCCCACAGCGACCGCCGGCTGGCGGGTGTGATCCAACGCATTCAGGAACTGCCTGGGCAGAATCTCTTCCAATATCTCGATGATGACAGACGTCCTCACCAGCTGACTTCGCAGGACGTCAACGACTATATTCGCGACGCCGCTGGCGGCGACTTCAGTTCGAGGCAATTCCGGACCTGGGGCGCGACCTGCATGGCCGCCTTCGGTCTAGCCGCGGTCGAGGCCGGTGCGAGCCAGAGAGAACGGGCACGCCAGATCAACGCTGTCGTCGACAGTGTCGCGGCCAAGCTTGTGAACACGCGGTCCGTCTGCCGGACATCCTACATCCACCCGAGGGTATTTGAAGATTTCGAGGCGGGCACGTTGGCCCACCTCGTTAAAATGGGAAAAACGCGGAGCATGCGGTTGCTCGACTGGCTCGACGAAGACGAAATCTGCGTCTTCAAGTGGCTCAGCTCATGCGGTTGATGTCCCGCGTCGATGCCATGCCGCCCGCCAGTGGAGCATCTTCGAACAAGGCGATGGAGGCTGGCACAGCTTCACCCGTCATCGATCGTTGTTCACGCATATTGGTCGACGAGACCAAGACCGAGGAAGCGCTGACCCTGTTCGCGAACGAAGCCGTCAATTCCAAGGGCAAGCCCAAGGCCTGATGCATTGAGCCGACACGGGTCCAGCCAGCGGCCGGTGGCGCAGTTAAGGAGAAGGACGTATGACAGACGATACAACACAATCAGGCATTTGGACCAACCCAGACGGAGTGGCCACGTCGAAAGCCGACGACGTGATCGCGCAGAAGAACACCGAGCGCGACGCCGAATCCACTCTTCCTGACCAGAAAGAGCAAATTGCCGCGCTTAAGAACGAATTGGAACGGCTCCGCGAGTCGGTCCAGCAAATCGCCTCGGGCACGACACGGATCGCGTCGGCGGAATTCAAAGAACTGGCAACCGCCGCTGAGGAAAGGCTGAAGCAGAACGTCTTCCTATCCGTCGGGATCGCTGCCCTGGTCGGTTACCTTTGGGGACGGTCGGGTCGCTGAATGGATGGTCTCGGCGAGTGGCGACATCTATGCGTCGACATGCAGCGCATGTTCGCCGAAGAGACGCCGTGGAGAGTTCCGTGGATGGACCGCGTCTCCGATCAGGTGGTGGAAGTCTCCAGACGTTATCCGGAGCGCACGATCTTCACACGCTTCGTGCCGCCTGAGAGGGCCGAACAACTTCGCGGAACGTGGCGGGACTACTATCTGAAATGGTCGGCCATGACGATGGAGCATCTGCATCCGGAGCTTGTCGACCTCGTGCCCGAACTGGCGTGTTTTGTGCCGCCTGCAACAGTTTTTGACAAGCGGACATACTCGCCCTGGATCGACGGACGTCTATACTCCGCCCTTGCCCAGGAAGGAGTTTCGACACTGGTGGTCTCCGGTGGCGAGACGGATGTGTGTGTCCTCGCCGCGGTGCTGGGCGGCATCGACCTCGGATACCGAATGATCCTGCTTGAGGACGCGGTGTGTAGTGGGGCGGACGAGACGCATGACGCCTCTCTAAAGCTGCTGGGGGACCGCTTCTCCGTCCAGCTCGAATTAGTGACAACAGGGTCGTTTCTTTCCGTGGCGAAATCCCGCCTTTGACGCATGATCCTGCACTTCACTACCGTTCATCCCCCCAACGACGGCGAAAGTCATCGACGCCGTTTGGAAAACCACCTCTGTACGGTTCCGCACGGGGAACCAAGGTCACTTGCCCGCATTGACCTGCCAAGCGTCTTCGAGAGCGAGATTATCATTGACCCAGGAGACAATTTCGGGCGGCACGCGCGGTGTTCGGCCGTCCTTGGCGTCGCTTTGTCGCTGGGACCGCGGCTCTCGCCGAGCATCTCAAGATGGAGTTCAGTAGTGAACAGCACCCAGGACGCCCCAACACGGGTCCCCGACCTTCGCGACCTGATCGACCAGAGGGTGGGCGAGATAATTGCCTGCGCACGAGACGGTGGGTGGGCGCGCGACGAGGTTTTGCTCGCGATTGACGATTGCGTCGCGCTGCGTTGGCGCAAGGAAAGTGATGCCGGAACCCATCGAGTCGAGCATCGTTGATATTCGAAGGATCAATCCATGAACGAGCCAGTTCACGTCCCGATAGTCGAGGAAAAACTGTCCGTCAACAAACGCGATAAGACTTCGGGAAAAGTGACGGTCACCACTGCGACACATGACGTCGACTCCTTGGCGGCAGCCGATCTAGAACGGATGGATGTAACTGTAGAACGCGTACCCATCGATAGAGAAGTTTCCGTAGCGCCGGGTGTCCGCGAGGAAGGAAACACGACGGTCATCCCTGTCCTCGAAGAGGCTCTGGTGATCGAAAAACGCCTTGTACTCAAAGAAGAAATCCGCCTCACGCGTGCGAAGAGCACCGAGCATGTCGAGATGCCCGTCACGTTGCGCAAGCAGGTCGCGACGATTGAGAGAATTAAAACTACCCCCGACCAAGGAGAAGAACAATGATGGAAGCACAGAACCAGCGGACCCTGACCGCGTTTTTCCGGGACCGTTCCGACGCCGAGGAAGCCACGCGCGACCTGATCGCGGCGGGCATCGCCGAAAGCAACGTGCGTCTGGTGCCCGGCGCGGAATCAGACAACGTCGCCGCCACCGATGTTGAGGCAGGCCGCGGCTTCTGGGCGTCGCTCGGCGACTTCTTTTTCCCCGACGAGGACCGCGCGGTCTACGCCGAGGGCCTGCGCCGCGGCGGCTATCTTGTAACGGTGGACGCCGTCACGGAAGCCCAGCATGACAAGGCCGTCGACATCCTCGACGACGACGGCACGATCGATGTTGACGAGTGGGCCGATTCCTGGCGCGCCGAAGGCTGGACCGCGGACAAATACACCGCCGACTCGACCAGCGCGCCGCTTTCTACGTCCGCCAAGCAGGCGGCCCGGATGACTGAAGACGCGTTCGCTTCGGATCGTTCGGGTGACGGAAACGTCATTCCGGTCGTCGAAGAACAGCTTCGCGTCGGCAAGCGTGACGTTAACTCAGGCAACGTTCGCGTTCGCTCCTATGTCGTCGAGACGCCTGTCAGCGAGACCGTTACCTTGCGCGATGAAAACGTGGCGGTAGAGCGTCGCAGCGTCGACCGTCCACTGACCGATGCGGACGCCGCTTTCCAGGACCGGACGATCGAGGCCGAGGAACATCGCGAGGAAGCGGTCGTCTCGAAGGACGCGCGCGTCAAGGAAGAAGTAATCCTGAAGAAGACCGAAGGCCAGCGCACCGAGACCGTCGATGACAGCGTCCGGCACACGAAGGTTGAGGTTGAGGACAACCGTGGTGGCCAGATGCAGAATTCGCAGGGCCAGCGCCAGGCTGGTCAGACGCAAGACTGGAAGAAATGAGTTGGCGACCTCCTAGCCCATCTTTCCCGGTTCGCGAAAAAAAGTGAGTAGAATCAATGTTCATCCCCCGAAAGTCTCCACTACAGGGTGGTTGCTGGGTGGCGGATTATCTGTGGGGTTGATGCGGTGATGCGCGGCGGCGGCTGAGGCGGCAATTCAAGTTTGAGCTGGCTGAGCAAGAGTTTCTGGTCTGCATCGGGCTCGGTGTGCCGGGTCAGGATCAGGGTGCGGCCGTCGGTTGTCGGAAAGTGAACATCGAGCATCTGGATGGTTGCCATCTTATCGAGGACTGCGCGCGGGGTCAGGCCGGGCGCGAGCGGCTTGAGACGGGCGCGCAGCGTGACGTGTAGGCAATAGGCCATGAATGCGACGAAGATGTGCGCCTCGATGCGCTGTTCGCATTGATGATAGATCGGCCGCAATTGCAGATCATCCTTGAGGTTCTTGAAGGCAGCTTCGATCTCGGTGAGTTGGATATAAAACTGCCATAGGTCGGCGGGATCGCGGCCATTGAGGTTGGTGCGCAGCAGATAGCGTCCCTCGCGCCGGCGCGCCTTGCGCAGCTTGCTGCGATTGAGCTTGAATGTGAAGGCGATACCGCTGTCGGGGATATCGATATCGAGCAGCCGCCATGCCGCGGGCGCGTTGGCGCGTGCGGCGCCAAGGCGCATCAGCAGCTCCTTGCGCGTCAGCGTCATGGCGGCGATTTGCGTCAGGCGCATGCAGAGCCATCGCAGCCTTGCGCTGACGCATGGCACGTTCTTTGTGAATGCGCGCATGGCTCTGGGCGAAGACATAGGTCTCTTGCTCTTGCGCCAGAAGCTTGACGTCGACACCCTGGCGCACAGTCTTCCAGGGCTTGTCCAGCAGTGCTTGCTCCAGCTTGGTGAGCCGCCCCTTGGGCGTGCCGACCAGATAATAGACCGGCGGATCGGCCTGGCGCATCTCGGCCAGCACGGCTTCGGTGGGAATGCCGCGATCCATCACCCAGATGCGCTCGGCTTTGCCGTATTGCGCTTCGATCTTCTGCAAGAAACTGTGCAATGTCGTCGCGTCGGCGGTGTTGCCGGGGAGCACTTCGTAGGCGAGCGGAAAGCCATCGGGCGTCACGACCAGCGCGATGGTGACTTGAACGCAATCGGAGCGCTTGTCGCGGCTATAGCCATAGCGGCGCTTATCGTGCTCATCGTCGGGCGGCGGCGATTCAAAATAAGTGCTGGTCAGATCATAGAGCAGCACGTCAAAGCGCGCGCCAAACAGATCCTGCCAGCGTTGCCGCAATCCCGAAAACAGGTCTTGCTTGTGGGGCAGGATCTTGTCCAGGCAACCATAGAGACCGTTCTTCGCCACCAACGCAAAGTCTGCTCCGAGCAGATCCGCCATCGCGCTTTGCTCGAACCATTGCCGATGCAACCGCCACTCGCTGCCAGGATCAGATCAGGCGATAACACACCAGCGTCTGCAGGATCTTCTGCCAGTCTCGTCCCTTCCGGGAGGTGGGCAGACGAGGTGACCAGAACACATCGAGCTGCAACTCCTCATAGAGATGACTTGCCAGCCAACAGGCGCCCCATTGCCGCGGCCGATGCAACTGCATTGCATCGAGCCGCACTTGCACGCCATAGCCTGCCGCGCCTTGTGGAAGCGTCCTGTCGGCGGGAAATAACGAAAGCTGTCTGTAACGCTGGGCATCCTCGTCAAAAGCCTCGATCGCACGGCTCCAGTCAGCGAGTTGACTATCATTGATCTCGCCGAGATAAAGCACCTGTCGCTGCACCACCTTGCCGCCGGCACAGCGCCGGTTCTCGACGATGTTCCAGTAGCGGTGTTGCTTGCCGTCTTTGAAGCGTCGGTTCTCGCGCAAAACATAATGCGCGACAATCTATCTGCGTCGCCGCAACGCGAAAAGGCAGTAGGTCTACACTACAGCCCGTTCGCGCAAGCAGGCCTTTGATTCAATTCGGTTTTTTGCTCTGAAATAGCCGAAAATCGCTCAAATCAGCCGCGAATCGTGAAAGATGGGCTAGGGTTGGTGAACTGATATCAAGAAGCAAGGCGGCGGGGAGCATCGGGACTCTCGGCCGCCGACTTCGTGGACGCGAAGAGCGCCCTGCAGATCGCTTCCTCGAACTGCACGTTGCGTCGCAACGCGCGCACGAAGAGAGGCAGGCATATGCCAAGGTCCCGCCCAGCGCTGCCGTCGTCTTGGCTCGTCGCATCCATGATCAACGTCGCGATCCGAAGAGCTTCGTCACGATCCTCGCGATGATGGGCGCGGAATGTCGAGAGCACGCTCGTCACTTGCGACGACATCGTGACTAGACCCGGGAACAGCGTGGTCGCCTCGTAGGTGTGAGCTGAAGACAACGTTATGTGGAGCAGCCGTATCGCCTCCTCGCACTCGGACAGCTCCAATCGGGGCAAGCGAGCCGCGAATTCGTCGAGAAAATCGCATAGGCGATGCAGGTCTCTCAGGTGGCGTGTCCATTGCGCGACGTACCCGGCGATCATCAGGTGCTCCGATAGGCAAAACACGATCCTGCGGCACAAAGCCTTCGCAGACCTTGCGATGGTCGACGAGTGCGCCACGACGAAACGGCGGAACGAAGATGTCGGACAAGGGTTCGGTTCAGGAGAACCGTCGGAGCGCCCTGGGCATTCCATTCGGTGGACGAGAAGCAACCAGGAGAAAAACATGGACGACGATGAGCGCATCCGCGATCGGGCCTACGCGATTTGGGAGGAAGAAGGGCGGCCGCATGGACAACATGAATCGCATTGGCATCGTGCGCTGGCCGAGCTGGGGCTGGCCAGTGCGACCGAACAGGAGCCGGGGGCGACTGTCGATCCGCAATTCGCCGTGTCCATCTCCGGGATCGATCCCGCGGCCACCGAGGCTTCGACGCTCGTGAAGCGGTATCTGGCCCTTGGCGGTGTACGGAAGGCAGCAGCCGACGACAACCAGATTTCGACGCGGGTGTGGGAGAACGAGCCGCCCGATGCTGCCGATTACTGGGAGCGCAACGTCGCTTCTCTTCCGGACGTGCGGCGCAAGGAAGTGGAATCCCTGCTTCCTTCGATCAGCGGAGACACTCGATAATTCGGCGATGACACGCGGGGAACGACCATGACTAAATATCCCAAACCGCCATTTCCCGAGCAACAGCAGCCGATGCCGGGCGAGACGAAGAAGATGGACCCGGTGCCCGATCACGGGGAGAAGTCCTACAAAGGCTCCGGTCGCCTCATGGAGATGAAGGCGATCATCACCGGAGCTGACAGCGGCATCGGCCGGGCGGTCGCACTCGCCTACGCCCGCGAGAGCGCGGATGTCCTGATTTCCTATCTCGACGAGCATGAGGATGCCAACGAGACCAAGCGTCTCGTCGAAGAAGCAGGTCGCAAAGCCGTACTCGTACCGGGCGATCTCAAGGAGGCTGCCCATTGCCGCGACGTCGTCGCCAAGGCGGTCGCCGAGTTCGGCCGGATCGACATCCTCGTCAACAACGCCGCCCATCAGGCGACTTTTCAAGAACTCGAAGACATCGACGACGACGAGTGGGAGCTGACCTTCAAGGTCAACATCCACGCGATGTTCTTCCTGGTGAAGGCCGCCGTGCCGCACATGAAGGCGGGGGCTTCGATCATCAACACCGCGTCGATCAATTCCGATGCCCCCAATCCGACGCTGCTCGCCTATGCCACGACCAAGGGGGCGATTGCAAACTTTACGGCGGGGTTGGCGCAAATGCTTGCGAAAAAGGAAATTCGCGTGAACTCGGTTGCCCCCGGACCGATCTGGACGCCGCTCATTCCCGCGACCATGCCTGCTGACACGGTCAGCAAATTCGGCAGCAACTACCCGATGAAGCGCCCCGGCCAACCCGCCGAGCTGGCCACGGCCTACGTGATGCTTGCGGACCCATTGTCCAGTTACGTATCGGGCGCTGTCATCGCAGTCACGGGCGGCAAGCCGATCCTCTGAGGTTCAGCGCTGTCCGAGGAATTGGAAGAACTCGGCGCGGTGGATCGGACCCATGCGCAGCTCATCACTGAGAAACACGATCCCGCGACGCCCCATCGCGCTGCATCTTCCATCGAACGGCTGTCACCGGCACCTGTCTTGCTATGAGGGACACCGAGGGAGCTTGGAGCCGTTGGTCTGATCAGTGAGACGCGTGGTGTTCGTTGCGTTTGCGGGGTTCGGCAGCCTTCTTCGCCGAAGCCGAACGTTCGGGCTTGGGCCGGTTGGCCGAAGCTTCCCCGCCGAGATGACCGCCCTTCCGTGAGGGTGCATGATTTTCTGACTTGCCGCGGCCGGAGCCGGATTTCTTGCCGCCATGCGTCTCGGCGTTGACGGTCGCCCAGGCGCGGCGCTCGGCTTCCTTCTCGGACACGCCACGATCCTCGTAGCCCTCCTCGATACGTTCGGCCTGGCGCTTCTGCTTGTCGGTATAGGATGATTTGTCACCGCGGGGCATGGGATTTCTCCTAATGCAATTTTCCACGATTCGAACTGTGAAAGCGGGCCGTGTGGCCCGTAAGGTTCATTTGTCGCCGCGCGTCTTCATCGCGTCGGAGACGTTGCGTTTACGCGGGTCCTGCAAGTTTTCGCCAGCGGCATCCCGGTCGACATTCGGATCGTCCTCGGCGGGCATGTAACCACGCGGGGTGTTTGCCTGGGGTCCTTCCCACCGGGGCGACTGCTCCGTGGTACCTGGTGCGCCGTCCTTTGGAGTGTTTAGAGCCATAATGATCTCCTTCCTTCGTCTGTTCCAGGGAAACCGCCGATCGCGCCCCTTGTTCCCGGCAGGCCACGCTGGGGGGCGCATCGGAACCCTCAAGGTGTGCAAAAATTCGACCGTTCTCGGCATCACGATTTTCGGAACCTTCGGCAAGTCGCCGAACGGCTCGCGCCGTCCTATCAGGTGATCTGCCCCGACCTTCCCGGATTCGGAAAATCCTCCCGGCCGACACCGCGGACCATGCGGAGTCTTCGAAACGTGCCAAGGCGCGGGCCATGGTTGAACTGATGGCAGCTCTGGGACATGGCCGCCGGGATTTCGAACGGCGCTACGCTGGACGACGCCTATTACAACAAGGCACTCCCGGTGGTCGACGAGCAGTTAGGGAGGGCGGGATTGCGGTTAGCGGCGGTGTTGAATAGATGGCTGGGGACCGCTCCGGCCTGCGCTTTGCCTTGATGACCGCGGCGCGGTCATGTCTCAAGATTAGCTCGCGTGCCAAAAGATCTCGTTGCGTCACGCTTATTTCCAATCTCTGAAAAGCCAAATTCAGTCCTCGGTTTATTCTCAGCCGCGTTCTCAACACATAGTGGATACGGTCTACTTTAAGCCTAATTGAACCTCTGTGAGTAAGCTGCATTATATATGCAGTTGCTTATGGAGAAGCTAATGTTTGGAACCGAGTATATTTGCGTCGCCAGCTTGACTCCTGGAATTCCTGATATCGCCTCGCTGGAAGCTAAGCTGCTGGAGATAGGTTTACATAGAGAAGCTTTCAGCATTTCGACGTCTCCCGGCGGGAGCATACTCGTCAAGTTCTGGGAGCCCGATCGTCCTGAAGCTGTCCGGCTTCTTGCTAAACTGGATGATTTGTCCACTTTACAGTAAGAATAGGCAAGGCGGCTATACTTTAGGCGTTGCAGTTTCCTCGAAGGAAGTGACACCATGGCCATAAGCGCTGTAGAACCCGCCGCCGTACTTGTGCAGGCGCTGGACGAGCATATCTTGAAGGTGATGATGCATCTGCAGGAACGCGGGTGGGGCACCGCGGAAATCCTTGACGCACTCGAATGCGTTTGCAGCCGCCAGCGCCAGGCATATGAAGAAGACCCTGATCCTGCAGATGATCCCCGAAGTGAGGAGGCATGAAGCGGGCCACGGCGGTAAAGTGAACCAGCCTCGCGAGAGCAAGCCGGTACGTCTCAACCACGGTGAGCGCCGCCACGAAGTCGCTATCGACGCGCCGACGCCCTTCTCTGATGATGGGATCACAAGCTCGGCTGAGAAACCTCCCGCGCCGACGCGGTCGCGCCGAAAAGCTCGAAGTACGATACAGCAAGCGACGCCCAAAAGGCGACTGGAGCGAACATCAGCTCTGTAAATATGTCTAAAGGCGGCATTGAGGCATTAGATACCGGCTGCGCCCGTGCATCCATAGGCGGGGTGTCACGCATGGGCTCGGGCGGGGTGATGATTTCTGTCGGCGTCAGGACGGCGGTCGGTATGGGCTGTCCGATGGTTGGTTCGTTTTCCATGTCGACTCCTTTGTTCATGGCTGAAAGGAACGGTTCCAAAGTGGGGACGTTCCCGCTGCTTGCCGCACTGCGGCATAAACTTTTCGGTGCGGGGCTGAAATGGCTAACAACGTCGAGGCTCAGGGTAGCTGTCGATAGAAGTTCGACGGCTTCAGCGGATGTAGTGTTCGGCATCGGTGGGAATTGACGYGGCCTTGAAAAACAAGCGCGGCTGAACGCGATTAGAATCCGTCCGGCAGTCGCCTTCCGACTCCAAAATATATCGTAATATAGCAAAGAAAATCCGGCTTGCCACGTGCCGTGGCTTGCCGGGTAAACGCCTCGATGATCGTAAACTGCCGATGTTCTACTTCGAGTCCGCCGCGTTATGCAGACATGAATCTGATTTGCCCGAGCTTGGCAACAGCAATTCCAGTATATGCAAGATTGTTGGACGATTTAGCATGGCATAGGATCGAGCCATGTTCGTCAAGCGGGTAGAGGGGGATGCGATCGAATACCTTCAAGTTGCAAGTTGGTGGATGGCGAGTGGCCCACGTCCGCTACCCCGCCTTCCGTTCCCTCTCGATGCTCTTCCGCAGCGCATCCATGATATTGACGACCTTGTTCGGAGGCGGTGGCTCCGCCTCCTTCTTCTTGGCGCTCCGTTTGGGCTGCAAAGCTTTCTTTTTCTCGGAGATCAATTGCAGAAGCCGCTCCTGAACGGGGTCTGTGACCATGTCCGGGGTCCACGTGTTCTTCTGCGCCTTGATCAGCTGCGCCACCAACGGGGCGAGGGCAGGGTCGGCGTCTCCTTCGGGAACCGCAGCGTAATACTCCTTGTCGTCGCGGACCTCGTCCCCGAAGCGCAGGGTCCACAGCACCAGTCCCTTGTCTCTTGGTTCGATGATGCAGGCACGTTCGCGGCGGCCAATGACCAGGCGTGACACCCCGACCATACCGCTTCGGCGCATCGCATCACGAATGACCGCGAACGCCTCTTCGCCCACCGGGTCGGAGGGCGTGACATAGTAGGGGGTATCCATCCATATCCAGCCGATTGAGTCTGCGGGCACGAACTTATCGATATCGACGGTGCGCGCGCTCTCCAGCGCAATGTTGTCAAGCTCGTCGTCCTCCAGGAGAACGTATTCGTTTTCGCCGCGCTCGTAGCCCTTGACCTCGTCGTCTTCGTCGACTGGTTGCTCGGTCACCGCATCGACATAGCGGCTGGCAATGCGGTTTCCAGTCACCTTGTTGACAGTATGAAAGCGTACCTTCTCGCTTTCCGACGTCGCGGGGGACAATTCTATCGGACAAGTAACCAACGACAGTTTGAGATATCCTCGCCAATAGGGTCGCATTGTCGGGCCTCCTTAGCTCGCCTTGCGACGGGTGGTCTCGGTGGAGGACGTCGCCTTTCCAGCTGGCTTGGTACGCCGAGGTCCCGCGTTTGCGTTGGCTGCCGTCCTTGACCTCTTCGATGGAGCGGCGACGCCCGCGCTCTGGCGAAGCGCTTCGAGTAGATCGCTGGGCCGGGAGGCGACCGGAGCCTTGCGCTTCGGCACGCTCTTACCCTCGATTTTCGCCCTGACGAGTTCGGCTAAGGCCGATTCATAGCGATCGTGGAACTCACGCGGATCGAACGTACCCGATTTCGTCGTTATGATGTGTTGCGCCAAGTCGAGCATCTCGCCCTGGATCGTCAGATCGGGCACGGCCGCAAAAGCGGCCTTCGCCGATCTGACCTCGTAGTCATAGTTGAGCGTCGTCGCGATAAGACCTCGGTCATGTGCCCTGATGAGCAATGTCCTCGCCCTTCGGAACAGCACCGCCTTGGCGATCGCTGCCGCTTTCGCCGCCTTCAATCCGTCACGGATCGCCATATAGGCGTCGAGTGCCGTACGGTCGGAAGGAGCCAGGAAGTAAGGCTTGTCGAAATAAACGTCGTCAATGCTCGTACAGTCGATGAATGCCTCGACTTTCAGCGTCTTTTCCCCCGCCGGCACTGCCGAGGCGACCTCTTCCGGCGTCAGCGTGATGAACCGCCCATCGTCGATCTCGTAACCCTTGATCTGATCTTCCTTCGGAACCGGCCTTCCGGTTTCGAGGTCTACATATTCGCGCTTGACGCGGTTTCCCGTGGACCGGTTGATCGTCGAAAACGCGATGCGCTCGGACGTCGAGACGGCGGTGTAGAGGGCGACCGGGCATGCGACGCCGCCGAAACTGAGGAAGCCCTTCCATTGTGCCCGCATTTTGCCAACTCCGTCGCTGCCGACTCTCAACTCATCCGAGTCAAGCGAATCACTTCGCGAATCGTTCCGATTCGAAAAACGAATCTTTTTCAGTGCCTTAGCCAGCGCGTTAGCACTACCATCGCGATTCCCCACAAGTTTTTGATTCGGCTTCGAATCCATGGCACGAAAGCCATTACGATTGGAGCGCGCTCAGACGACGTGGGATTTTATTCCTGCTTATCGCTCTTGACTCTCTAATGTTTAGGGAACAGAACACGAACAAAGACACTCCTACGCCGACATGACGTCGACCCCCACACGAACCCAGGAGGTCCCGTGAACGATGGTGCACGCCCGTACATCCCGCATCGTGGAGAGCCTCCGCGAGCAGATCGCTCGGCTCGAGGGCGCAGGAGCACGGCCGGCGGCGGCGTTGCCATTCGGTGTGAGCGGGATTGACGACAGGTTGCCCGGCGGTGGACTTGCATACGGGGCGATCCATGAAGTCGCCGGCGGAGGTGCGGGGACCGTCGATGGCGCGGCCGCGGCGCTCTTCGCCGCCGGGATCGCTGCGCGGACGAAAGGCAAGGTGTTGTGGTGTCTTTCAAGGCCGGACCTCTTCGCCCCGGCCGTAGCGCAGGCGGGACTGCACCCGGAGAGGGTGATCTATTGCGAGGCAGGCCGCGAAGAGGACGTGCTCGCGTCCTTCGAAGAGGGCCTTCGGCACGGAGGCCTCGGCGTGGTCGTCGCCGAAATTGTCCGGTTGCCGATGCCCGTGTCGCGGCGTCTGCACCTTGCCGCGGAAAAGGCTGGCTCAATGGGCATCGCTTTGCGACGCTGGCGTCGGCAGAACGAAGCTTCCGATTACGGGCAACCGACGGCGTCAACGACACGGTGGCGCGTCAGCGTCCTGCCCTCCGAGCCATTGCCAGCGCCGGGTGTGGGGCGACCGCGCTGGTTAGTCGAATTGTTGAGAGTGCGCGCGGGCGAAAGTTGCGAATTCCGCGTCGGAGCATGCGATGGCAAGGGTCGTCTCGATCTATTTTCCGAATCTCTCGATCGACAGGATCAGGCGCGTCATGTCACCGGACGTGCTTCCCGCTGACCGCCCCGTCGTGGTGATCGAGAGAATAGGGTCACGACGCCTCGTCCGCGCCGCAGACGGCATCGCGCGTGCTTTGGGCGTGAGGCCGGGAATGGCGGCGAGCAAGGCGCAAGCATTGGCGGCGAATGTCGTGATGATAGACGACGACCCGGAGGAAGACAGACTTAGCCTCGATCGCCTGGCGCTTTGGCTGCTCAGGAATTACACTCCGATCGTCACGACCGACGGGATCGACGGTTTGGTGATGGACACCGAGGGTGCCGATCATCTCCGCGGCGGTGAACACCTCATGCTGTCGGAGATCGTCAATCGCCTGCGTGGCCGAGGATTGTCGGCAAGGGCCGCCGTCTCGGACACCTGGGGCGCTTCCCACGCGATCGCTCGCGCATCGTCGGAAGAGACGACGGTAGTGCCCTCGGGGTGTGTAAAAGACGCCGTGGTTCGCCTGTCAGTCGCCTCCCTTCGGCTCGATCAGCAGACGGTCAACACGCTGCGCGTTCTTGGAATAGACACAGTCGCGGAACTGGCGGCGCTGCCGCGGGCAAATTTGGCTCTGCGCTTCGGTCCGGAACCCGGCAGGCGATTGGACCAGATGTTCGGCCGAACGGCGGAGCCGATCGAGCCCATTCGGCCGCCTGAGATCGTGGAAGTGCACCATTCATTCGCGGAACCGATCGGAGCGGCAGAGACGATCGCCAAGTATGTCCGTCGCCTCGTTCGGCAGCTATGCCTTGTCCTCGAGACGAAGGCCCTCGGCGTCAAACGCGCCGATCTGCTTGCGACGCGTGTCGACAACAGCGTGCAATCGCTCAGGATCGGCACGGCCAGGCCAGTCCGTGACCAGCCGTGGCTCATTAAACTGCTGTGCGACCGCATAGAACGCATCGATCCAGGGTTTGGGATCGAACGATTGAGCCTTGCTGCTATCGTTGCGGAGCCACTATGGGAGACACAAGAAGCCACCGATCTCATCGATGAGTCGCAGCCGGAAATCGGTCCCCTGGTTGACGTCCTGGGCAACCGCGGCCAGCGCCTCTACCGCCTCGCTCCATTTCCAAGCGATGTTCCCGAGCGGTCGGTTCAGGTCCTGCCGCCGCTCGCCGAGGAAACGGGAGCAGACTGGCCAATCGGATGGCCGAGACCCGCGCGATTGCTGGCGAAGCCGGAAGAGATCGAGGTCTTGGCGTTGCTTCCGGACCATCCGCCGGTCGCGATAACCTGGCGCGGAAAGCGCAGGCACGTTCGCGTCGCTGACGGCCCGGAGCGCATCTTCGGAGAGTGGTGGCGACGCGACCGCGAATACGACGCTGTCCGCGACTACTACATCGTTGAAGACGACAGAGGCGAGCGGCTCTGGATTTTCCGCTCCGGCGACGGCGTCGACGGCGCGACCGGGTCCCGTAAATGGTTCGTACACGGGATATTCGGATGAGATACGCCGAACTCCAGGTCACGACGCACTTCTCGTTCCTGAGGGGTGCCAGCTCCGCCGAGGAACTGTTCGCGACGGCGGAAGCCCTCCGCATCGATGCCCTCGGCGTAGTCGATCGCAACAGCCTTGCTGGCATCGTCCGCGCATGGGAGGCGGCGAAGACGACGGGCGTGCGGCTGGTCGTCGGCTGCAGGCTGGACCTGGCGGACGGCTTCTCACTTCTTGTCTACCCGACTGATCGGCCAGCCTATTCACGGCTCTGCCGACTTCTTTCGCTTGGGAAGGGACGCGGCGGCAAGGGGAACTGCATTCTGGGACTGGACGACGTCGCACTCTATCAGGAGGGCCTGATCGGAGTCTTCGTCCCGGAGGAGGCGGATGAGGAATGCGTCGTAAGGCTTCGGAAGGTCGCCCGGCTGTTCGGAAACAGGTGCTATCTTGCGCTCACATTGCGACGTCGCCCAAACGACCGGGTCCGCCTTCATCATCTTTCGAAAATGGCAAACAGCCTGGCCGTGAAGACCGTCGTGACAAACGATGTCCTTTTCCATGATCCAGGGCGTCGCCAGCTTCAGGATGTTGTGACCTGCATCCGCAACGGATGCACGATCGACAACCTGGGTTTCAGGCGCGAACGCCATGCCGACCGATATTTGAAGACCCCGGAAGAGATGTGGCGTCTGTTCAACGCTTATCCAGAGGCCCTTGAGCGGACGCGCGAGGTCGTTGATCGGTGCCGCTTCGACATGGGCGAACTGGAATACCAATACCCCGAAGAAGCCATCGTACCGGGCCTGACTGCGCAGCAGTCGCTGGAGCGGTTCACCTGGCAGGGCGTTGCCACGAGATATCCGGAAGGGCTGCCCGCCCATGTCGAAAAGACGATCCGCCACGAGTTGTCGTTGATCGAGACAATGAAATACGCCCCGTACTTCCTGACGGTGTTTTCGATCGTCAGGTTCGCCCGCTCGCGGGGCATCCTGTGCCAAGGCCGGGGATCGGCGGCAAACTCCGCCGTTTGCTATGTGCTCGGCATCACCTCGATTGACCCCGAGACCAATGATCTCCTTTTCGAGCGTTTCGTCAGCCAGGAGCGGAATGAGCCGCCTGACATAGACGTGGACTTCGAGCATGAGCGGCGCGAGGAGGTCATCCAATGGATTTATGACACCTATGGCCGCCACAGGGCAGCGCTTTGCTCGGCAGTCGCAAGGTACCGAGCCAAGGGCGCGCTGCGTGACGTCGGCAAAGCTCTGGGCCTGCCCGAGGACATGATCCGCCAGCTATCGGCTGGTGTCTGGGGTTGGAGCAAGGAGGGCATCACAGAGGCTCAGGTCAAGGAAGCGAACCTGACGCTGGCCGATCGACGTCTTCGATTGACCCTGGAACTCGCCCAGCAGTTGCTCGGTGCGCCGCGGCATTTGAGCCAGCATCCCGGTGGATTCGTCCTGACCCAGGACCGGTTAGATGACCTGGTCCCGATCGAACCGGCCGCGATGAGGGACCGCCAGGTCGTCGAATGGGACAAGGATGACGTCGACGCCCTGAAATTCATGAAGATGGACGTGCTCGCCTTGGGAATGCTGACATGCATGGCGAAGTCTTTCGACCTGCTCCGGCAGCACAAGGACGTCGATCTCGACCTGGCCAAAATCGAGCAGGAAGACCCGCCGACCTACCAAATGATCAGACGGGCTGACACCTTGGGCACCTTTCAGATCGAGAGCCGGGCGCAGATGTCGATGTTGCCGCGGCTGGCCCCGAGGACGTTCTACGACCTCGTCATTCAAGTAGCGATCGTACGTCCCGGTCCGATCCAGGGTGACATGGTCCATCCCTATTTACGCCGGCGGCAGGGCCTCGAGGCGGTCGACTACCCGACGCCGGAACTCAAGGCGGTACTTGGCAAGACCTTGGGGGTGCCGCTGTTTCAGGAGTCGGCGATGAAGGTTGCCATGGTCTGCGCCGGCTTCACGGCAGGCCAGGCGGATCAACTGCGGCGGAGCATGGCGACTTTCAAGTTCACCGGCGGCGTCAGCAAATTCAAGACTCCGCTCATCGAAGGGATGGTCAACAAGGGCTACAGCCGCGAATTCGCCGAGAAGACGTTTTCGCAGTTGGAAGGATTTGGGTCGTATGGTTTCCCCGAGAGCCACGCTGCGTCATTCGCGCTCATCGCCTATGCCTCGGCCTACATCAAATGCCATTTCCCGGATGTCTTTTGCGCCGCCTTGCTCAATTCTCAACCCATGGGTTTTTACGCTCCGGCGCAGATCGTTCGCGACGCCCGCGAGCACGGTGTCGAAGTGCGTCCGGTCTGCGTCAACCGCTCGCGATGGGACTGCACGCTTGAGCCAATCGCGAACTCCACGCGGCACGCGGTCCGCCTCGGATTCTCACGCGTCGCCGGACTGGCAGAAATGGACGCCGCGAGGATCGCGGTCGCTCGCGGGGAGGAGCCGTTTGCGTCCGTCGATGACGTCTGGCGACGTTCGGGTGTGCCCGCGGCGAGTTTGGTCAGGCTCGCGGAAGCGGACGCGTTCCGGCCGTCGCTCGGGCTACAGCGCCGCGAAGCGCTCTGGGCGATCAAAGCTTTGCGCGACGAACCGCTCGAACTCTGGACGGCCGCCGCCGAACGCGAGCGCAAAACAGTTCAGGAACTCGACGAGCCGGACGTAACCTTGAAAGCGATGACAGCCGGCAGCGAGGTCGTACAAGACTATAGCCACACTGGTCTCACGCTGCGCGACCACCCGATTTCCTTCCTTCGCCGAGACCTTTCGGCACGAAACATAGTGACATGCCGGGAGGCCATGTCGTCGCGCGACGGACGGTGGTTGATGGCCGCAGGACTCGTGTTGGTCCGGCAGCGGCCCGGCTCCGCGAAGGGCGTCCTGTTCATCACGATCGAGGATGAAACCGGAGTGGCCAACATCGTCGTTTGGCCGAAGGTATTCGAGCGACGCCGGAGCATCGTTCTCTCCGCGCCCTTGCTTGCGATCAATGGCAGAATTCAGCGTGAGGGTCAGGTGGTCCATCTGGTTGCGCAACAGATTTTCGACCTGTCTTCGGATTTGAGCAGTCTCTCCGGACGCGACGCCGAATTCAGGTTGCCGCACGGCAGGGGCGACGAGTTCCACAACGGCAGTCCGGCGCTCGACCCTCGCGATAAACCGAAACCGACGATGCAGGCGCGGGACATATTGGTGCCGGATTTGCACATCGACTCCCTGCGCATCAAAAGCCGCAATTTTCAGTGATTCTTTTCTAACTTGCGCCGCCAATTCGAGCGATCCGATTCACATTTCGCTTTCAAGTTGATGCGATAAATCGCGCCACTCAAACAGGGATATCGATCTCGAATGCGTTCCTCCTTCGCAGCATTCAGCTTGCCGTGGTTCGCCATTGGCTTTCTTGCGCTGTGTTTCTGGTGGCGTTGGTGGTTATTGGGCCCTGTCGCAAAGTTTTCCTGTTAACGCCACTTTGGTGATTTGGCGATGAAAAGACGCTGCGATTTGTTGGAGTGCTGCAGTATGGCGCAGTGCCCGCGCGGCAAAGGATACGGGAACACTGGAGGAGCAGCTCGACGAAGGCCTGGAATCGTCCTTCCCGGCGAGCGATCCCGTTTCCGCCGCTTCCAGCACGATCCCGGGCAGAGGACCTGCCGGACCGAAGACCGACGGTTGAGCCTGTGGGAAAGCGTGATGACGGCCCTGTCAACATACCGGAACTTCGCGATCTCATCGACGTGAAGGTGATGGAAATCATCAAAGGCGCAAAGCATGGCGATTGGGGGCGGGAGGAAGTGCTCCTCGCGATTGAAGATTGCCTTGCTTATCGCTGGCCAAAACGGAGTGATCTTGCCGCAGATATCTCAGATATCTGAAAGCCCGCGACAGGACACCTGAGGCGTTGGGCTTGTCATCGTGATTGCTCCAAGGGGAGTGCCGTGGTCCGCTTCCCGGGCGGCCCAGAGGCCCGGCCGCGCTGAAGCTCCCAAGCTTTTGCAGCGTTGCCCCGCCGGCTCGACGCCGAAACGCCGTCACGCGGCAGTCAATATTTCCCGGACCTTTTGAGCGAGATCATCGATGGCGAAGGGCTTGGTGATCATCTCCATCCCAGGCGCCAGAAAATCGGCGCGTGAGGCCGCCATCGCAGCATATCCGGTGATGAACAATACTTTCAGCGACGGGCGCGCGGCAATGGCCATCTCTGCAAGCTGCCTGCCGTTAAGACCCGGCAATCCCACATCGGAAATCAACAGGTCGATGCGTGCCCGGCCTTCGATGATGGGCAGCGCTTGGCTGCCATCCGTCGCTTCGATGACCCGATATCCAAGTTCCTTGAGCACGTCCGCGACGAGCATGCGAACAGAACTGTCATCTTCGACGACCAGCACCGTCTCGCCTTCGCCGCGCGGTGGACTGACATCCACATTGGCCGTGGCATCCTGGAAGGCCGCTTCATCGAGACTGCCCGGCAAGTAGAGTTTTATCGTGGTTCCGAGGCCGAGCTGGCTATAGATGCGAACATGGCCCCCCGACTGCTGCGCAAAGCCATATATCATCGACAGGCCGAGGCCGGTTCCCTGACCGATTGGCTTGGTGGTGAAAAACGGATCAAAGGCCTTTTCAATTGTCTCTCGCGACATGCCGATGCCGGTGTCGCTGACTGCCAATGTTACGTAGCTGCCGGGTTTGAGGGTTTCGCCCCTGGCCAGATCGCCCTCCGACAGAACGACATTGGCGGTTTCGATGGTTAGCTTGCCTCCGTCCGGCATCGCATCACGCGCATTGATGACGAGGTTGAGAATTGCGCTTTCCAGCTGATTGGCGTCGGTGACCGCCTTCCAGGTATCAGGTGGTGCACTGATCAACAGTTCCACCTGTTCGCCGAGCGTGCGCCGGAACAGATCTTCCATCGAGCCGATCAGCTCGGTGACATCCACCGCTTGGCGGTCGAGCGACTGGCGCCGCGAAAATGCCAGCAACCGGTGCGTTAGCGAGGCTGCACGCTGCGCCGAGGTGGTGGCCGCATCGATAAACTTATCGAGTTCATCCAGGCGCCCGGCAGCGATCCTCCTCTTGATCATCGACAGTGCGCCGATCACGCCGGTGAGCATATTATTGAAGTCATGGGCAATGCCGCCGGTCAACTGACCCACAGCTTCCATCTTCTGCGCCTGACGCAACTGGGCTTCGGTATCTTCAAGCACCGCCTGCTGTTCTTTCTCGACGGTCACGTTGCGCCCGTAGGCATAGACGCGGTCCTCTTCCCGCGAGGTCATCCAGGAAATGATCCGTTGCGATCCATCTTTGTGGGTGAGGCGTATTTCGAGTTCGGAGTGCGTTTGCTCGATTGCCTCCCGCAAATTCCCCCGGACCAGGTCGCGATCGTTAGCCCAGACGAAGTCGATCATGCGGCTGCCAACAACCTCGTCGATGGGGTGACCAAGGATTTCGGACCAGGCCGGGCTGACATCGCGGAACACACCATCTGTGCCAATCACGACAATCAGGTCGCGCGAGTTCTTCCATACGCGATCGCGCTCACGCAGGCTTTCTCGCGCGATTTCGGCCAGAGCCAGGTTGGCTCGCCGCAGGCTTTCCTGGGTTTGCTTGGCGTGCGTGATATCGAAGATCACGCCCATATAGCGACGACCGCTCGATTCGATGTCGTCGACATACTCACCGCGGCGGGCGAGCCAGCGTTCCTGACCATCGTCGGCACGCCGAACACGAAACTCGATACTCGTCTCGCTTTGAACACCGTTGGGGTCGCTGAGGTCGATGATTGGATCGTCATCAGGATGTATCAAACCGTTGAGGGTCCGAATCTGCAGGATCTTCGTCGGATGCAGACCGAACAGCCGACAGAATTGCTCAGAGACATTGAGTGTTCCGTAGCCGACGATGTGCTCGAACGTGCCGATCCCACCTGCAAGCTGTGCGATGCGAAGCTGTTCATTGGCTCGCTTCTGTTCGGTGATGTCGACGAGCATCCCGGTAAATCTGACCGGCCGGTCGTCTTCATCAAGGACGGCGCGACCGCTGGCGTGGACCCAACGATAGCCGCCGTCGTTGCGCAGCACTCTGTACTCTTTGGAGAACACTTCGGAGCCGGCCAAAATCCCCGCGACAGCGAGTTTCACGCGCTTGAGATCATCTGGATGAATGGAGGCAAAAAAGCGGTCTGTGGGCACGCCATCCGCAAGTGCCACAGGGTCCTGGTTGGTGATCGCTGCAAACCGGGCGTCGGCAACAAGCCGCTTTTGCGTGATGTGCCATTCCCAGCCACACGGCGCGCCGGCGGCGTCCAGTGTCAGTTGCAGCCGACGCTGCGCCAATTCGAGCTCCGAGCGCAGCCGTGCCAGCTCCTCCGCCCGGGCACCGGCATCCTCAACCATGATTGGCCTCAAGATTCATTTGCCACACGCTATTCAATGTCTGTCATTACGCGATTGATAAAAGCGACAATGAGCTGCTTGAGCTTTTCCAGCGACGGCAGGTCCATGATCATCGCGATGTAGCCGCGGATATCGCGCTCGCGAACAGAGAAATTGATGTAGAGAAAAAGTACGAAGCCCTCGTCGCCGTGCCTGCCCAACACTTCGAAAAGCATGTTGCTGTCGCCCCTTCGCACATCTGGAAGCGACATTTTCAATGTATGCTGCAGCATGTTGGCCATGGAACCGAGGCAACCGTTCAAAATAACGTTGCCTGTTTCCGCAAGCGCCTCGTTTTCCATTTCCAGAAGATCGGCTTCGCTCATTTCGTCGCCGACGATGGCCCGCACCAGAGACAGACCGTTGCTTTCTGGAAAAATCAACAAAGCCCTGCCCGAGAACGGTCCTTCGAATTGTTGCTGAACCGCGATCAGCGTCTCGCTCTCGCGCTGTCCGATCAGCGAAGCGGCCGATTTTCTCGTGATCACTTCAACAGACGGCACCGACAGGATCACCTGCTTGTTGACCATCTTCCGCAGGCTCGCGGCAGCGCGGCTGACGCCGATGTTCACCAGTTCGGTCAGCGCGTCGCGCTCAAGCTCGTCCAACGTCAGGTCGGTCTCGCTCATGCTCCCGCCTTCTTGAGCCGGAGAGCAGCTCCGGCAATAAAGGCGCTCAAGGCATCCTGCGTGACAGGCTTGGCAACGAATGTGGCATTGAGCGCACGGGCGCGGGCAATGATTTCGTCCTGCACGTTTGCGGTGATCAATGCGATCGGCATGTTGGGATGCGAAGCCCGCAGCTCCGATGCCAGTTCAAGGCCATCCTTGTCCGGCATGTTGAAATCGAGGACTGCGATATCGACCTGCTGGCTATTGACGATATCCAAGGCATCGGCGGCAGTGCCGGCCTCTATGCGCTGCCATTCAGGCTGAAGCGCGGATATCGCTTTGCCGGCCACGATGCGAGCCAGTTTGCTGTCGTCCACAACCAGGACTGTGACGTTCATTTCATACTCCGATTAGTCATCACGATTCCGCCTGTCGCGAGCCGAATATCTTTATTGAGATGGGGATGGGTTTGCAAGTTTCAGTCCTCTGCTTGCCGGGTTTCATCGAGATAGATGCGGAGATCCTGAAGCAGKCCGTTTACCGCCGGGGATGTCGTTGTTGCCGCGATGATCTTCGGTTTGAAGACCATCAGCGCCTGCCATAGTGCAGTGTGGATCGATGTTGCCTCGCTGACATCAAGCCGAAATTCAGGATGGCTTTCGAGATGGACGACCAGCGTCTCCACCTCTTCAATGCCGCATTCTCCTGCCAAGACGATCATGTCGTCGTTCAAGCTGACCGTCATCGCACCAAGTCCTCGATGTTCAAGACCAGCAGAACTCTGCCGTCGCCCAGCAACGTTGTTCCGGCTATTCCGCCGACGCCTTGCAACAGCCCTGTAAGGGGCCGCGTCAATGTCTCGGCCCGCTCGGCGATAGTGTCGACCGCCACCCCGATCTGCTGTTCGCCGGCCTTGACGATCAAAACTTTGAGGTCGCCATCATGTGGAGGCGTCCATGGGATTTGCAGCAGCTTGGCCAGATAGAGAAGGGGAACGGTGCGGTCGCGCAGAATGAATGCCCTACCGGCTCGTACAGCCTGAATGGCAGCGACCGGCAATTTCTGCGTTTCCAATACGTCCGAGATCGGTATGCCATAACGCTCGCCGCCGACCTCAACGACCATGAGCTGCGCCATCGAGAAAGTGATCGGCAGCTTCAGGGTAAAAGACGTGCCCGATCCAACGATGCTCTGCATGTCGAGCGTCCCGCCAAGCCTTTGAATGGAGCTCCTGACGACATCGAGGCCAACGCCTCGACCTGACAGGTCGGAGACCGATGAGGCGGTCGAAAAGCCGGGCGCGAACACCAGTTGCAGGATTTCTCTTTCGGAGAGAGAAGACGCCTGGTCTGTCGTTACGATGCCGCGCGAGACGGCAGTCGTTGTGATTTGCTCGGGATCGATGCCGCGACCATCGTCGGCGACGTCGATTTCGATCTGGTCGCCACGCTGGCGCGCGCGCAGACGAATTTGGCCCCTGGCCGTCTTGGCCTTCGACAACCGATCGGCCTCAGGCTCGATACCATGGTCAAGGCCATTGCGAATGAGATGCAGCAGTGGCTCGAAAAGGTTCTCGACGATTTCCCGGTCGGCTTCGACCGTTTCTCCCTCGATGACCAGATCGATCGTCTTGCCGAGCCGAGCCGATGTTTCTCGGACCAACCGCGGAAACCGGCGGAACGTCTGTTCAAGCGGAATCATCCGCGCTTGTGTGACGGCGCTGTAAAGCGAGGCAACCAGACGCTCGATGTCGTGATGGCTCGATAGGATACGTCGTGCGAGCGTGCCATCGCCGAGTGCGCGCGCCTCGTTGGCCAACGGCATGAGGGCGTTTTTTGCCGTCACCAACTCGCCGGCGATTTCGATTAGTTTATCGATACGGGCAGAATCGACCCGCATCGTACTGGTTTGCCGGTCGGCTGTTCGCTCTCCTGGGGTCTCGACGACGACAGGGGTTTGTTTTTCGTCGGTTGCTTGAAAATAAACCAGCGTCACTTGATCCGGGATGAGCCTGAAAACAGCTTCTGCCTCGGAAAGCGGACCTGCCGAAAGCACCTCGATCAAAAGCCCGCAGCGAAACGGGTCGTAGTCCTGGCGTGACACGGGCTGCTTGAGGGCTAAGGAAAGATGGCGAACCTCGGGTAATCGCAACACCGTTGCCAAAGGGTCGTCGCCGTTGAAGAAGCATTCGGGATGCGGCTCGTAGCGTATGGCAACCACGGCTTCTTCGGCGCCCGACGGTGCGAAGCGTTGATGCAGAGAGAGCGCCCAATCCGGAATGTCAGTCTGGGCCACGTTTGTTTCATCGGTTTCACCCCCGGTCATTTCGCCGGTCAGCAAACCGAGAAGCCGAGCGGCTTGCTTGTCTTGTGCCTCCGACAATTGTCCGTTTTGGGAGATGCCGTCGATGCTGTCGTCGACCCATTCTATCACAGACAGGATCGGATCGATCAGGGCGGCGTCGACGACGATGGTCGCATTTCTCGCGTGGGAGAGAAGGTCTTCCGCGAGGTGCAGTACGTTATGCATCGGACCAAAATCGAACAAGCCCACCGAACCCTTGAGCGTATGGATTGCTCGAAAAGCGCTTTCGAGCTTTTGACGGCTCTGCGGATTTGTCTCCAGCGCAAGCAGGTCTTCCGAAGCCTGTTGGACCAGTTCTCGTGCCTCGATAGCAAATTGTGCGAGCAGTTCATCCATTCAGCTGCCCCCAGCCTCGCGGTAGACGATCGCGTCCGGGAAGCGCACKGGTTCGAAAGACTCCGAGATACGCGACATCGATTCCGTGTGTCCAAGGCAGATATATCCTCCTGGATAGAGCATCGAATGAATATTGCCGACGGCGGTTTCGCGTGCTGCGTCATCGAAATATATCAAAAGGTTGCGACAGAATATCACGTCGAAACGTCCGAGCGCGCCAAGACTCTGCCGGTCGACGATATTGCCTTTGATGAACGTGACGGACTCCCTGAGATCGCCGATCAGCCGGCGCTGATCATCCTTCTGCGGCTCGAAATAAACATCAAGGACATTTGCCGGCAGTTTTGAAAGCGAACGTTGGCCAAAGTAGCCGTCGACTGCCTGCCGCAGGATAGCGGTGTCGATGTCGGAGCCGACGATCTCGATGTTATAAGCATCGACTAGGCGCCAATTTTCCAACAGCCATATCGCGATCGAATAGGGTTCTTCGCCGCTCGAGCAAGGCATCGACCAGATGCGGATACGGTCGCCTGGTTTTTTTGAGCCAATGACATCCGGCAGAATCGAATTGCTCAGACAGGCAAGCTGATGCTGCTCGCGGTAAAAATAGGTTTCATTGACAGTGAAGCTGTTGATCAGCAGTTCGGACTCGCGTGGGTCGCCGCGCAGGATCGAGATATAGTTTCTCACCGATTGCGCCTGCCGCCGATGGATCAGATCGGTAATACGACGTTCGATATAGTAGCGCTTGGCTTCGCTGAAGACCATGCCGCTGCGTTTGTAGATAATCGCACAGATTTCCTCCAGGTCGCTTGCTGCTAGCGGGGAGGGGGCATCATCTGCCGGTTTCAACGGAGGCGTTGCCATCATCCGACCCAATCCATGAGGCTCGGGCCGATCTCGTCGACGCGTTTTATCAATGTCGCGCCGTTGAGGCGCACGAGTTCGCCGGGCATGCCCCACACGACGGCCGTCTCTTCGGCCTCGGCAATTGTATATCCTCCGGCTGCCTGAAGGTCGGCCATCGCGGCTGCACCGTCATTGCCCATGCCGGTCATCAAAATACCTATGAGGTCAGTCGCCGGGACATGCTGCATGGCCGACCGCACCATCCGGTCGACGCTGGGATGCCACGGATAGGCCTGATCCCGCGGAGCGGCCATCGCCACCAGCGACCCGGCGCGAGTGGAGATGACGATATCGGTATCTCCCTTTGCGATGTAGACATTGCCTGGTTCAAGCTTCGTCTGTTGCGTCACTTCGCTGACCTTCATGTCGCATATCTTGTCCAGCCTCCGTGCGAGAGGGCCTGTAAAGGAGACCGGCATATGCTGGGCAACGACAACCGGCCAGGCAAAGTTCGCCGGCAAGTTGGTCAGCACCGTGTCGAGCGCGGGCGGACCGCCCGTCGACGTCCCGATCAGCACGAGACCGGGTTTGCTCATGTCCCTTCGCGCCGCCGGCGGAGTACTTTGTCGACTGCGAGACAAGGGCCTCTTTTCAGGTGAAAGCGGCTGTGCAAGACGCAAGCGCTCGGCAAGCCGACGGCTTCGTCGAATACGCACCGACGCGGCCGTGCGGACTTTCTCGACCAGCCGAGGACTGAGTTCGTCGATCCCCAGTGAAATCGCGCCGCTCGGTTTGGCAATAAAATCGACGGCACCGATTTCGAGCGCCGTCAATGTCTCCTCCGCCCCTTCCTCCGTAAGCGAAGAGACCATGACCACTGGACAGGGATGCTCCAGCATGATGCGATCGAGGCAGGCCAGTCCATCCATCAACGGCATATGAATATCGAGCGTAACAACATCGGGCCGAATGCCTGGAATGATCTTCAGCGCCTCGGCTCCGTCACGGGCGAAGTGGATGTCGAAATCTCCTTCGCTGCTGAAAATCTGGCCGAGCAATTTCCGCATCAGGGCGGAATCTTCGACGATGAGGAGGCAGATCACGATTTGTCAGCCACCATGTTGTTTTCGGCGATCGTGGTCATCAGATCCCGCTCCGCCCGCGTCAGCAGCTCCTTCGGGTCGATCAGCAGGATCATCCGGCCATCGGAGTCAATCGGGGCAATACGGTCGAAGACGTCCGTGCGATCAGTGGAGAATTCAGGCGCGGCAGACAGGGCGTCCACCGGGACTGCCTTTACCTCCGAGACGCTGTCCACAACGACGCCGGCCTGAAGACCTCCGATGGTCACGATGATAGCCCTCGCTTTGGCCGTCTGTGTCGAGAGCGCCGCAGCGAAGCGGGCACGCTGGTCGATCAAGGGAACCGCCTTGCCGCGAAGATTGACAACGCCCATCACGAAGGATGGCGCGCCGGGCATGCGTGTCACTTCTCCGGGAACCCGGATCACCTCGTCGACGGCTGCAATCGGCATGCCATAGCTTTCGTCTCCAAGCTGGAAGATCAGGAATTGCTCAAACATGGCAGCCTGCTTCGACGTCGTCTCCACCGCTTGCACCCCCATGTTCTGTTCGATCGCAATGCTGACCGCCCGATGACCGAAGAGCCTTTCCGGTGACAGAATGGAAATCAGCAAACGCCCATCCGCAATCCGGCCGATCGCCTCGATCTCCGCGCTTCCGCGCCCTTTTTGGAGAATATCGGGGACCGCGTCCATGGCATGGTCCGGCAGCCGCTGGATGGCATCCAATTCGTCCACGACGAGACCCACAAGTTGGCCATCGAATTCGACGACGACGATGCGTGATCCTGCGTTCACTGGAGCTTTCGCGTCCAGGCCCAGAAGCGACGCCAGCGATACCACAGGGAAAAGGGCATCGCGCATCTGCACCAGCCCGACGATTGCTTCCTCAGAGTTTGCAACGCGGGAAATTTCCCCTCCAAGGGCGCCAACCTCGCGAATGCTGGCGAGCGGCAGGCCGTAGAGTTGACCGGTAACCCGAAAGGACAGGAGCGCAGTGAGTTTGCCGGCGGCTTCAACCCCCGTGTCTCTGTCGACATGGGAGGTTCGCTCTACAGGCTTGCGCTTGGAAACATTGAACGCAGCATCGAGAAGATTTCCAAAACCCTGGATGGGGGACGCCGAGGCGCTGACCGAGAGCCTGAGCACGTCATCGACCAGAAGGCCGACAGCGCCCCCATGTTCGTAGACGATGATCTTTCCGCCGTGCCGGGACGACGTGTCACTCCCATTGAGGATGCTGCCCATCGACAGAACCGGCAGGGGCCGGCCGCGGAGATTGGCGATGCCCTGCAGCGATTGCGGACCATTCGGCACCCGCGTGATGTGCGGAGACCTGATGACCTCCATGACCAGGCTGGCATCGATCTCGTGGCGTTGTTCTCCGACCTGAAACACCAAACGCCGCTGATCGGCCTCTGCGCTCTGAGAGGGGTCCGCCATCGCCTCAGCTTCCGGACAATTGGAGTTCATCGGCCAGCGAAGCGATTTCCTCCACCGCTGCGGCGAGGTCCTCGGCGCCGCGCGACTGCTCCCTTGCTGCGGTGGCAGCCTGTTCCGAGGCCGCGCTCGCCTCCTGGGCGACAGATGCAATCTGCTGCGTTCCGGCCTGAACCTGCTTCGCCGCAACGAGGATTGCCTGCGCTGCGTCCAGGATCGATGCATTGCCGCGCATCATCGTTTCAGCATCGGCCTCGGCCGCCTCTAGGCGATCGACGACGCGCTTGTTCTTGGCGATCTCGGCCTCCGAAGTCGCCACGATCATTTCCAGTTCCCGCTGGACCGCCGCGATCTGAATCTGGATTAAGCGGATGCTGCTCTTGACGCCATCAATGCTTTCAGACGCGTCCTGTGCGAGCTTGCGGATATCGGTCGAGACGACCGCAAACCCGCGGCCGGCATCACCCGCCCTGGCGGCCTCGACCGAGCCGCTCACCGCCAGCATGCTCGTCTGGACCGCGACAAGCACGATACGATCGACCGTCCGCTCGATCTGAAAGCCGATCTCGCCGAGCGAGTTCAAATCCGCCAGCGCGGCTCGCGTTTCGCCAAGGGCTGCAGAAATTCCGCGTGCGATATCCTCCAGCCCGTTTTTGTTCCTTGCGAGCAGCGACTTCACTTCCGCGGCACGCTGGCGGGCTTGGTCGGCATTTTCCTGAGCCTGGGCGGCGCTCTTTTCGATCTGCGTCATCGCCGCATTGGATTGCTGCGTGGCGGCAGCCTGAGCCTCCGCGCCGCGGCTTATCTGCTCGACGGCGCTTAGAATTTCTGCCGCCGCACCGGAAAGCTCCTGAACGGTCGTCGATAATTGCTCCGCCGCAGAACTCAGTTCTTCTGATCGCGACGCGCGACCGGCTTCATTCATCAGGTCATCGGCGAGCGCGGCGAGCGCCTGGGCAGTCTGCTGGCTCTCCTCGAGCGCCGCACTCTGGTGCTGCACCGCCCGCTGCGCCTCGGCCGCCGCTGCGGATTGCTCTTCGGCCGCGGCAGCAACGGTTTCAGACCCTTTCTGTGCTTCGCGCGTTGCCAATTCGGCTTCGACAGCCGCAATCAGGATCACCTGGCTGTTTTGCGACAAGGCGGTCAGGCCGGACCGGATCGCATGCAATTCCTCGGAGATTGCCCGACCCGCGACCGTCTGTTCCTGCGCCCTGGAGGCAGCAGCCCTGACGCGGTCGGCAATCCGGGTGACACCGGCGACGATCGTCTCGGCGTTCTGGCTGACGTCACGGGAGCTTCTCTCGGCGATTTCCGCCAAGGCGCGGACTTCGTCGGCCACGACCGCAAATCCTCGGCCCTCGTCGCCCGCACGCGCGGCCTCGATGGCGGCGTTCAGTGCCAGCAGATTGGTCCGATCGGAAATATCGGCGACCGCGACAGTCGTCGCGCCTATGCTTTCCGCCTGCGCCTGCAGGCGGTCGATCACCGCGACAGAGGCGATCTGCTGGGAGGCATTGGCGTCGACGGCAGCGATCGAGGCATCAATTTGCGCAGCAGATTCCAAAACCGAACTCTGGAGATCCTCGGTACGCTTGCGGCCGGCCTCGGCCTCCGAACGTGCCTCGGAAAATCTCGAACCGAGGTGAGCTGTCCCTGACAGCGACTCGTGCGCTGCACCGGCCGCCTCTTCCGCCCCGCTCGCAATCTGTTCGAGTGCGCGGCGAAGTTCCTCTGCGGCAGACGCCGCCTCCGCTACGCCCGTCGCCAGTTGTTCGGTGGCCGCCCCGATGCGTTCCGCAGCTTTCTGCTGGCGGACACGGGTCCGGTCCTGAAGACGGCGTGAGGCGGCTGGCTTGTCTCCGGAGCTTGCTGTTGGACCTACTGTGGCAGTTTTACTTGCGGTCCCTTTTGCTCCCAGTTGCGAGGTTTTCACAAGTGCCATCGGAAATCCATTTGTCGGTACGCCCGAAAGAGAGGAATGAATGTAAAGTCGTAGCAGTTTGGCGCGACTAATTCACCCGGCTTTTGTGGAATAGCCGGCTTTGCATGAAAATCGACACGCAAGCAAAATGTGCGCTGCAAATCGATATTAAGGTCTTGGCACCTTTTCGTCTCGCAGAAGGATTGCACTGTACGATACCGCACGAAGCGAGATCTGTCCGACTATTTTGAGCCGATGTAACGCGACCATTTGTGATCGCATGGCTCGTCTTCCCCGCAATATCACCCAAAGATAACCACTGGGCGTGTCGCAAATTTTCTTGGTTAACCGCATGTTGACCAACCCTATAGAAATTCCGCTCCCGATATAGTGGAGCGTAGCCATGATTCTGAATGCCATTGCCCAGAAGCTGAAGCGCCAGTCGAAGGATGATTTCAAAGGGCGTCATTTCGAAGCCTGGCTGATTGTGCAGGCGGTGACCTGGTATCTGCGCTATCCGTTGAGCTACCGCGATTTGGAAGAAATGTTCCGGGAGCGCGGCTTCGAGGTCGACCACAGCACCATCAATCGCTGGCCTCCGCCTATGCACCTGTCATCGAGAAGCGGCTGCGCCAGTTCCGCCCACCGCATTGTGGTTCCGTCCGAGTTGACGAGACCTACGTCAAGATCCGGGGCAAATGGCGTTACCTGTACCGCGCCATCGACAAGCATGGAAACCCGATCGACTTCTTGCTCACCGCAAAGCGCGACCTTCATGCCGCGAAGCGTTTCTTCCGAAACGTGCTCAAGGACGAGCCGCTCCTCTCGCCGGGAAAGATCGGTACCGATGGCGCCAACACCTTTCCCTCGACGATCAAGGCGGCCGTCGATGATGGACATCTGCACCCGAAGCCGGTCCATTATGTTACTAAGCATCTGCAGCAAGGCATCGAGAGCGACCACTTCCGGGTGAAGAAAAACATGCCGAAGGTCGGTGGCTTCCAGTCATTCAACACTGCGCGTCGAACGATCGCGGGTTTCGAAGCGATGCTGTGGCTGAGGAAAGGCTTTGGCTTTTCCGGCGGCTGGACCGTCAACGACCAGAACGATCTGCTTGCGCGCCTCTTCGGACTGCAAAAGGTTAACAAAGCATGAAAAACAGCCCCGCAATAGGGTCATTCCGGCCTCGTTAAAAGTTTGCAACACGCCCTTTCGGGCGGCAACACGACAGTTTTCGTTGACAGCGACGGCAATGGAAAAGCCGACATGGCCATCCATTTGGATGGCGGTATTCATTTGCAGGATTCTGATTTCTTGCGGTGAGGTTGATATCAGTCGAGAAGGTGCAAATGGGAACTTTTTCGCATTGCGTCGATTGATAAGCATCCCTCCCAACTTCAATCCCGGTTCATTTTGGCCGGGATTTTTGTTTTGATTGATCAGTGTCGTTTGGGATTCCTTCGTTTTCTTCCAAATAGGCGAATGACGCCGTTTCAGCTTCGGCGAATGTCGAAAACGGTCCTTCCAGATACAGGGTTTTGTCCTTGCGAACGATGACCGCACCTTTGCTGACTGGATCGAAAATTACCTGATAATGTTTGCTGTCGATTTGCATTGTCGGCTCCTTTCAGCCGGAATGCTCTTTCATATGCATTGTTCCTAAAAAACGAAAAGTTGAAAAGATTGCCGACTAGATTGCAATTTCGCGAACATGTTCCGGTGCGATACCGTACAAATCGCCATTTATTGCGACATTTCGATAGCGACCTTTCCTTTTTTGGATAAGGTAATTCTAATAAAAGGCACTCCAAGGAGAAGCCAATGTTGTTGGAGTTTGATATGGCTGGTGCCGGTGTTTTTCGTCCCGATCAAATCGCTCTTGTGCAGGCTGTCTTCAAGGAAGTGATTGCCGAACCGTGGTTTGATAGGTCAGGGGATAATCCAAGGCGACTTGCAAAAACATTGATCGAAATGTACCGGCGTGATCAGCTTTCCCACGATATGCTCAAACTGGCGGGTGAGGCTATTGCCAAAGAGCAATTTTCTATAGAATTGACAGGCGACCAATCGTGATTGTGAAGTGCGCGTCCAGAAGCGAGCCTTACGAGGCACCGTCTTTCAATAGGGTGTGGCGGGCCGAAACCCGCCATTCGCGTTATTGCTGAATTTCCACATCCGGGTTGTCGTTCTCGTGCACGATTACATCCGGCTGCTGTTTCTTAATGATGACGGTCTTTTTGTTGCTGTCGTCAATGGCCGCACCGGTTGTCAACCCAACCGCACCGCCGACAACAGCACCAACAGGCCCACCAAGGAGAGCGCCGGTTGCCGCACCCCCTGCCATGCCGGTCACTTTGGCATCCGCGGCAAATGCATGTGGTGCCACGGCAGAAGCCGCAATCAGAGCGGCTACGAAAATTGAGGTTTTCATGGTGCATTCCTTCCTGAACTGCTCGATGGAAGGGCAACGCAAAGTGAATGCGATAGTTCCGGCTTACTGTTTTGAGGTTAGGGCGGCGGTGAAGTGTCACTTAATCGGTGTTGACCAAGTCATCGGTCCTGTCATTCCCATACATTTCAGCCAAAGCTTCTACCAAGTTCACGAAAGCACGACGTTTGCCCGCATCCTTGATCGTAAGGAAGTTTGTGTTCAATGCGACAGCTTCTCTCGACTTCAGATACGGTGCAATGCCGCCACGCTCTGGTTCGTCATTCGTCGTATCGCTCGGCAGAATGTCGCCACCCTCGAAAAAGAAGCTGATTTGGACGCCTAAGATTTTGCAGATCGTCTGAAGGCGGCCGGCGCTTATCCGGTTTGCGCCTTTTTCATATTTCTGAACCTGTTGAAACGTAACGCCAAGTGCGTTCGCAAGCTCTGTCTGGCTCATATGACGAAGCTGCCTTTGCAGGCGAAGTTTCGACCCTGCATAAACGTCTGCAGAATCCGGTGACTTCGGCATCTGGTTCCTCCCGCGGCGACAAGGCACTCATTAGCTAGCTAGGAAATTTGCAAAACGGAACCAGCTTTTTCGTCTATCCACGCAAAGATGGCTAGCGGGAAATCCGGTACGAAACCGCACAAATCAAACCCTACCACGATTTTTGATAGCCGAATCGCAATAGTTAATGCTTTACTAATATTGTCATATGCGACCGGGCGTGATCGCATTGCGACAAGGGGAAGATATGGACAACATGCTTTCGATGAAGTCGTCGTCTGGCATATTTGAGCCGGTCGAATTCGCAACCATCCTCGCCGTGTACAAGGAGATTGCCGCCGAACCTTGGTTCACGCGTTCGCCGGAAAGACAACAAGCCTTTGCCCGGCACATTTTGATCGAATTTAGAGCAGGAACCCGCTCGTTTGAAGAATTTCGTCTTATCTGTTTGGCGGCGGCGAAGGTCAATTTTGCGGAAACTGGAGACTCGTATTCGGCAGTCGAGCCAGACATTTTGATGGCGTGCTGAATTTCACTATGAACAGGGTGTTCATGTGGCGGTCACGGTCAATTTGTTATTCATTCGCGCCTTCCAGTCAGGAGGCACGCAATGCCATTCTCGAATGTTGACCTTCAGCCAGATCAATTCGCCTTGGTTCGGCGAGTGTTTGAGAAGATCGTTGGCGAACCGTGGTTCGATCGGAGCCGAGAAAATGAATCTGCTTTTGCATCGATGATCGTGCGCGAATCCGAACGCGGCACGACCGATGAAAGTGCTTTGACAAAATGCTGCAAGGCAATTGCCGAAGGACGGTTTTCCGCGAACACTGCTGATCGCGGCGACGTGGCTGAATCAAACTAAACGTGGGTTGCTCAAAGAATATACGATAGCAACCAGCCGCCAAGAAAAAACCGCCCGAAAGCGAGAGTGATTACCACTAGCGTGTGGTTAAGTGAATTGCCTTTGGCGGTTTGGACGATCGCTTTGACATGATGGCATTGCGATACAAGAACTTTGAGTTTGAGTGCAGTCGATTTCAATCAAAAGATTAAAGAAGATTCATTCACCACCAACCTATTCGCATAGGAAGACCACTAGTCCTGCAAAGTTGAAGACTGAAGAATTGAAGCTTGCTAAGACAGAGCAAATCAGATTGGTTGTCATGCAACGCGGCGGACTTGGATAACACCTTAAAATAAATTTGAACCAAGGCGTTTTAACCGGCAATCGTATATCGATCTTGCCGGTTTTTCTTTTTAGCAAATCATCGATATTTGTCTCGAAAGCCGCCGGACCAACCGGCACCATCCAAGACTTTGTTCCTTGGTATCGTCGAAGATACTGATCGAGCCGCATTGTTGTTGAACCACTTTAAGGTCGGCATTTCCGGACTGGTCTATGTAGGCCTTTAGGCCAACAATGACATTGGTCGGCCCGGTCCATTCTCTCGGTTCCGCGGCTCTTGAAGCCAATGAACCTATTCCGGGCGGCTGGTCGCGGCTTGAGGCTCGAGCATTCGTCTCGTCGATTTCAAAGTTTGTGAAAGACGGAGCGCGCTCATGCTTGGCAACCTGACCAATCGAGTCGAGAAGCTGGAAACGATGGCAGGCACAAACACGAAGACCAGTCCGAAAGTGGTTCGGATCGTGACCACCGATGAGGAGGAAGCCAGCGTCGAGCGCCTTGCCAGGGAAGCTGGCCTGGAGAGCAACGACATTCTGATCATCCGGCTCATCGGCGTCACGCCTACACCGCGGCAATAGCTGCAGGCTGAAGCAATGGAATACCGAGCAGGTGTTTCCGGAGTACGTCCGCTGCTGGCAACGAGGCTCTAAAGGATGAAATCGTGGGCGTTCAGAGCGATGTTGTGATCGAGCTTGATCATGAAATCGACTCCCTTGGACCCGTTGATCTCGCCTAAAATCCACGTCTGGCTGTCGTGGTATTCGTACCGAAGTTCGCCGCCAACTGTGCCTTTGTCGGAGAATTCGTTTTGCCCGATCCATTTAAAGGCATCGTTCTTCGAGGTGGTCAAATTCGCGTCGATGGCGTGGAGATCGATTTTATCGCCGCGGCCAAAATCAGTGATGGTGTCGACGCCAGCATCAAGCTTTGAATCCGTCTCAAGCTTGTAAATGAAAATGTCGCTGCCAGGCCCACCCGTCAGCGTGTCGTTGCCATAGCCGCCGACGAGCCGATCATTGCCTTTGCCGGCGTCAAGATGGTCACTACCTTCGTTCCCTGCGAGAATATCGTCGCCAGCGTAGGTGCCGTAGCTGTCATCAGCTGTTCCGCCTGAGAAAGTGTCTTTCCCAGATAGAGTGCTCGCGATAAGTTTGAAATCATCCCATTTGTCGTGGGTCGCGGCTACTGACAAGAGCTTTTCGGCGGTGATGTGAACCCCAGAGATGCTGTAGTACTTGAAGTCGTGGTCGAAATTTGCGTATCCGGTGAATGTCCCGCTCTTCAGGTCGCCCTGGCTGTCGTATTCGATGTTAGAGCCGTCCAGCTCAATGTATTGGTGGTTCCCGTAGTTAAGCACAATCTTCGAGCCGGTGTGAACGACCATCGTCCCATGCATTAACAGCGTGAAGTCCGAGTGCTGGAGATTGATCGGATAGCGGCCGTTAACTTCGATATTTGCCATGTAAAAGTTCTCCCTAGGCTTGAGGGCACCACACCATAGCCTCAACCGGGAGTCTAGCCCAGCCAAGTCCGCCTTCAGCGTTCGCCCACAAGGAACGGCTTTCTCTTTCGATTAAATTACTTTGATCGACCGCGCCTGTCCCGGCATCCTGGTGATGTAACCTCGCTCCTCCAAGCCGACCATCAGCCTGTTTATCGTGGATTTCGAGCCGATCCCCATCCCGATCATTATCTCGTCGTAGGTCGGCGCGATGCCATTGTGTTGCGCGGCGTAACTCCTCATGAAATCCAGCAGTTCCGATTGTTTGATCGTGAGGCCGCCTGTCTTAGCAGGCGCTGAGCCCATCAATTGCGCGATTGCGTCCGCGAGCGCCGGCTGCTCGAGCAAAATGCGGCGCGCCTCTTCCTCGACAATCAACGTTCTGCTGCCAGTTCTTTCGTCATTCGATGTGCGACCGCCTTCGGCGCCGGAAAGCGGCGGCAGTTCGTGGCTCAACCGTCTGATCATTTCGCGGTTGACTGGGATCCCGCTTTGCCGCGCCGACTGCCTGATGCGTTCGAGCATGCTCCGTGGCATTCGGACAGCATAGGCAATTTTCTCATCGTCACTCATCGTGGCTTCCGTCATATTGATTTTGCCCGACAATATCGCCGCTGGCGGCGCGGAGTCCAACAGGCCTGAAACGGCATGGCCGCGTCGCAACTCCCGCCTGCTTGACTCTCTGCTGCACCATGAACATTATAGGAACAAATTCCGCCGAGCGGCGGATTGAAATCCTATGATCATGATGGAGCACTGCCATGGCGACAGCGGCGGAAGGACAGTTGCGTCTTGATTTTACGGAGCGGTCGGCGCCGCCTCAAACGCCAAAGATCTACCTGTGTCCGTGTCGAGAATGCGACTTCGCGCGGCAAGAAGCAGCTCTAAGCCCCGGGGAGGTGGCGACCGCCAGGCGGCCGAAACTCATGTGGAGCCGGCCATGAGACGCAAGAACGAGATGTCCTATAGGACCGTCGATCGAGAATGGCCTCATCAAGTCGCAGTGCCAGCCGAGCGAACCCGCCAACGCATTTTCGACGAAGTGATGCCCTTTTGCGCTGGCTTCTCGATGTCGCCTCGAAGCCAGTCGGTCCGGCACGATGGCATCGACTATAACATCTGGTGCTTTGCTGACCCCGAGCACGCCAGGCTGTTCAAGGAGCACTTCGGAGGCCTCGACTTCAACCCGAAGGACCGCGGCAAGGGTAAGAACTGGCGAACATGGAACCGGCCGCCAGCCGCCGGCCAAAATGTGGGCTGAGAGCTGGACCAGCCGGAGATTTCAAACGCGTTCTTGGCCGCAGCATAAGCTCAACTCCAAGGCGCTTGACTCACTCGAAGATACGTGAACAAAATAAGAACATGTCTCGGAAGGGAAGGAGTTGAACGATGTCTGACAAATACGAGCCAATCGGCCCCTATTCCCAATATAGTGACCATATGACCCAGGAAGAGTACGACAGGATGAAGGCGCGCGGCCCTGCGGTAGCTGCAATGCTCGACAAAGCTGAAGAGGAATGGAACGCATTCGTTGCTACCGCCAGCGACGAAGAGATTGTCCGCGCCTACTTGGGCTCCCGTGTCATCCTCTGGCAGAAACTACCCTATGACTGGATGGAAATGGACATTGAAGACCTGGACAACATGAACCTGATTGATTACCCGGACGAGGTCCAGAAGGCCTACGAGCGAAGCCGTGCCAATCCCCATCAGCGGGCGATGTTCGAACGAGACTATGAGCGCGGTGAGGATTTGACCGAGTGGTATCTAGCGGGGCTGCACGAACGGCACGGAAAGCCGCCTGCCGAGTTGAGGCTTGTTAAGTAGCGTGATCGTGGCGCCCTCTTGTACCGCGACGGCCCATTCAATGGCTTCACGCTCAACGAACTGTTTGCGGCCTCGGAGGCAGCAAAGAAGCTGACGCTGGGTGATCTCCCCGCCGCATGGTTTCTTACAGCTCAATGCCAATCCTGTGGTCGGGATACCGTCATAGACCGCTGGCGCCTGGAAGCTGAGCGCGGCTCAACGGTGCCCGTGATGAAGCTGGCGCGTCGGCTTCGTTGCACGAGATGCAATGTTCGTGGCGCGAGCGTCATCCATTTCCAAAGGGTGCCGAGATAAGCACGGAGTACCCCTTGCCTGAGAGAAACGGTTATACCCGCAGGCAGATGGCCTACACCTTGGCTCAGGCTGATATCGACGGCATGTTGGTCAAGGTCACCTGCCAGCGCTGCCGCGTCATGCGCCGGTATCTGCCAAAAGACTTATTGACGCTCTGCGGCTCGATCGGCATTCATGAAATTCCGAACTGGTTCCGCTGCGACGAATGCGGCGAGAAGCGGGACATGGTTGCGGGTTCGGCGGCTGGTCAAGGTGACCTATAAGCGCGTGCCGGTTTGGAAGGATGGACCTTTGTAATGTGCAATTTTTTTCGCATGGAGCCAAAGGACTGGCAGAACAAGTGGGCGCGAGAAGCGCATAGCCGGATCAATCTGCGAGACGCCTACGAGATTTATCCAGACCAGGAAGCACCCATCATCCGCAACAATGGCGGCAGCTTGGAACTGGTGAACGTGCGCTGGGGCCTGCCGAGTTCGAAACAGGCGCTGTTCAAAGCTGCAGCGACACGCGCGGATAAGCTGCGGGCAAAGGGCAAAGACGTCGACTTCGATCAGTTGCTGAAGATGGAGCCGGACGGCGGCACCACAAACGTTCGCAACACTGACAGCCGGCATTGGAAGCCGTGGCTTGGCGTTGAAAATCGCTGCATCGTGCCGGTGACTGAGTTTGCCGAGCCTGATCCTGCAAGCAAAGTTGAGGGCGGCCGAACGCCGAACGCCTGGTTTGCATTAAACGAAGACAAGCCGCTGTTCTGGTTTGCCGGAATATGGGTGCCGCAGTGGACGTCCGTGCGGAAGATCAAGACCGGCGTCGAGACCATCGACCTGTTCGGATTCCTGACTACCAATCCCAATCGCGTCGTTGGCGAGGTTCATGAGAAAGCCATGCCCGTCATTCTCAGAAATGACCTGGAAATCGACCTATGGCTGACGAAACCCTGGAGTGACGTGAAGCACCTTCAGAGACCATTGCCAGACGACGAGCTTGTCCGGCTGGAGAGCGTCCCTAAGGCTCCCTAAGGC
>NZ_JBFUFF010000060.1:0-42852 GCF_056403555.1 Rhizobium sp. P2_G2 | reverse complement strand
AGCCCGCTGTGCTCGCCTCGGCCGCCGCAAACATCCGACGACCGCGCTCATCAAGCGTGCGCCCAACCGTCTCCCAGCGATATCGGATGCTATCCTCGTCGATCATCTCATCGACATACGTCGATTTGAGCCCGACGGGAATCCCAAACCACATGAGTCAATCAGACGCACCCCAGGAAATTCGCGATTCCGTTATTGTTCGGAGAATCCTAAGGTGGTGCTGGTGCACGGCGAGAACGGCGCTGGCAAGACGAGCCTTCTATCGGCCGTTGAGCTGGCGTTGACCGGAAAGATACAGTCGTTGGAGCGAGCCGACCCTGGCTATGGAATGCAATTGCTGCATCGCAAGGCGATTGAAGGCAGTGTGCTTGTGAGGACCCTGGCCGGGGCGCAGGAACAAAGTTTCAACGCCGTTTTGAATTCCGCTGGCGTCACATCGATCACCTCACTTGACGAGCAGCATGCCACGTTCTTCCGGGAGCGGGCGTTCTTGCCGCAGTCGCTACTCGGCCAGCTCCTGCAGATCTACCAGGACGCCGGGAGCGACGCTGCGTCGCCCCTTGCGCAGTTTGTTGGCAAGCTGCTGGGGCTTGATCAGCTCGACGCCCTTGAAGCTGGGCTGAAACCGCTTTCCGACGTGCGTAATGTGCGCAAGAATATCGACGGCTGGTTGGCTGCGGAGAACGAGAAATCGCGTCTCGACCGGCTGCTGTCCGACCAGAGAAAAACCAAGGATACGTTGGACAAGCAGATTGGGAGCCTGGCTGCTGACCTCGCGATCGTTTGCACCGGACTTGAGCTGCCCGTCGGGGTGCGTGAGGACGCTCTTCACGAGGTCGAGGCCGCCATTTCGGATGGAAATGACTCCGAAGCATTCGCGCGGCTGACCGACCAACAGCGAAGGCTGGCGTCGATCCGGCGAGAGATCGACGCCGCGCAAAGCGCGACCGGATCCGCCCTTCCATCCGCTGGCGCCGACGAGGCCAGCAGGGCATTCTCAATCTGGGAAGCCGAATATGGCGACCGGATCGCCGCGTTGCGCGGTCGTGTCGAAGCGCAGCTTCCCAACGTTTCGCTGCCGAGTGATCCGGGCGAGTTTGCCGATACGGCTCTGACGCGCCTGAGGACCGAGCAGACGCAGCTCTCCACTCGCGCAACCCAGGCACGGGCCGACATCGCCCGCCACGCGGCTGCAGAAGATGAGCGTGACGTGGCACAGCGCCAGCGCGACACTATTGATGAAGAAGTCGCCCGCATGTCGAGCGGCGCTGGCAGTCTTGGGTCCGCGCTTGCGGAGCTGACGGCCTTCATTGGGGATGAGATCTGCCCGGTTTGCGATCGCAACTTCGGTGAGGTCAGCAAGATCCCGCTCCAAGACCATGTCCATAGCAAGGTGCGGTCGCTGTCTGCTTCCGCAGAGCGCCTGCTGACCCTTGGGCGCACCCGAGGCGAACTACATGTGACCATCGAGCGGTTGGACCGCGAGATAGAAGCGATTGCTGCACGCAGGCTCGAAGAGGAGGTGCTGGCAGAGCTTGATCGGCGCCTGGCTGCAATTGTCGCACTCATCGCTG
Source organism: Rhizobium sp. P2_G2 (assembly GCF_056403555.1). Taxonomy (NCBI): domain Bacteria; kingdom Pseudomonadati; phylum Pseudomonadota; class Alphaproteobacteria; order Hyphomicrobiales; family Rhizobiaceae; genus Rhizobium; species Rhizobium sp. P2_G2. The sequence goes on along the minus strand of NZ_JBFUFF010000060.1, from coordinate 41,278 downwards.
AGCTGGAGTCCCTGACCGAGGCCTTGCGCGCGGGCGGGAGATTACGTGCGGCCGACGTCGCCGCACGGCGCGTCGTAAGTCAGGCCCAGACACACAACGTGTCGCTTGCGGCGGCGCGCGAGACATTGAACGACTTTGCGCTGGCGACTGGTGGTGACGCACTCGCAGAGGGCGAAACCTTTTCGGCAGGCGCCGCTCGGCTGGAGAAAATCCTGACAGCGCAGGCGACACGCCTGGAGGAGCGTCTCTCGACGCGGCGAAACGGTGCCGACATGATCGCGGCGATTCGCACGGCGGTAACACGCCGGAAGGAAGCCGACGTGCAGATTGCTGCCGACTTTGCCACATGGCAGCGGGCAGACCAAGCGCTCGCTCGTGCCCAGGCTTTGCGCGACCAAGGTAACGAGATCAGAAACGCTGTCGACCGCGTGCGCTCTGCTATGATCCGTCGAGAGTTCAATGACCGACTCAATCGCCTATGGCGGGATCTGTTTGTTCGGCTGGCGCCCGGCGAACCGTTTGTGCCGGCCTTTCGGATCCCGGACTCGTCAACACAGAAACTTCAACCGAGGCTGATCACGGAACATCGCGATGGTGGGGATGCCGGTGGCACGCCGGGCGCCATGCTCAGCGCTGGCAATCTGAATACTGCTGCGCTGACCTTGTTCATCGGACTCCATCTCTCGGTGCCCCCGGACCTGCCTTGGCTCATCCTCGATGATCCGGTCCAGTCGATGGACGACGTGCACATTGCGCATTTCGCGGCGTTGCTAAGAACCTTATCGAAGGAGCATGGCCGCCAAGTGATGATCGCCGTCCACGATCGCCAGCTGTTCGAGTATCTAAAACTCGAGCTCAGTCCCGCCTTCCCGGAGGACAGCCTGCTGACACTTGAGCTATCGCGCGGCCCACGCAGGGACAGCGTTTGCATTTCACAACGGTTCTCATTCAGAGAAGAAACTGCACTATTTGTGGCGGCCTAACGCGTTAGCGGAGCGTCAGGATGGCGGCGTTTGCGAGCAGCAATACGGCCGCCGCCACCCCGTCGCGCCATTGGCCGACTGCGGTCGCGGGCGAAGCCTTTGCATGCCGCGCATTTGATCGCGATGGGCTGTGTCTATTTGGAGCGCGAAGCCGGCTTAGGCTTTTTAGCTGTACTGATGCCGAGTTCACGGTTCAGCTTCTTTTGCGCTAATTTTCGCGTACGCCGGATTCCCTCGGCTTTTTCGCGGGCGCGCTTTTCAGACGGCTTTTCATAGTGCTCGCGAAGCCGCATTTCCCGGAAAATGCCCTCCTGCTGCAGTTTTTTCTTCAGGAAACGAAGCGCCTGATCGACATTGTTGTCTCTGACAAGGACTTGCAAACTGTTCTCCAGGTAGCGGCGACCGCGGTTCAGGGCGTTTTCTTAAGAGCAGATCGTAGGGTTTGGCAATCCTGTTTCACGCCAACGTCTCCAGGTGGTTGGAATCGAGTTGTGGGGTTCAAATCTGTTCAGGGCGACGGCCCCGCGCGATAAGGAGGTAGAAGGTATTAGCCTCGCCGAAATTGACCGCAGGTCGACCCCTTCTTAGAACCGACTTGTCCGACATGCTTTACACCGCCCCGGTTCGGCGTGAATATAGGAGAATGAAGCGTAGACGGTACTAGATATCGTCAGCGAAAGTGCCCATGTAAACCGCTTTTTTTGACGAAGGTGTTAGTAATGGTTGGTTCAACGGACCAAACCGATCGCGCTGGGATTCATGCCGTCGGCTTGATCTTCACCCGGCTCGACTGGATTTTCCGCGAACAGCCGACCAGCGATTATGGCATCGACGGACAAGCTGAGAAACGTAATCCGGACGGCAAGGCTGGCGGCAAGCTCATCGCTCTCCAGATCAAATCCGGCTCTTCCTACTTCCGAGCGCGGGGCGACGGCTATGTGTATTATGGCGAGGCGCGGCACAGAGAATATTGGACCAATTATTCGCTTCCGGTTTTCCTGATCCTCCACAATCCGATCACGAACATCACGCTCTGGCAGCGCATCGAAGAGCATCTGATCGAGGAGGGGGAGAATGGTGGCTGGGCCATAGGAATACCGCGCGACCAGACCCTCGACCAGGAACATGAGCATTTTATTGCTGCGGGCATCGCCTCCGATTTTGCGAGTACACGCCGGGCTCAGTTAGCGCTCGATCTACCGGCAATCCGTCAATTCGCCGAGCAGCCGGACATCTATTTGCGCGTCGAGGATTGGGTGAACAAGACGCTCAATTTCCGCGGGGCCGAAGTCGTTTTCAACGAAGAGCCCGACGCGGAAGCCGATTTGACTTTTGATGTGGCGATGCCGGCCTACACCATCGATTATTTCATGACGGCGATCTTTCCCTGGCTAAACTGGACGCTTCACGATTATCGGGATGCTGACGACGGCGCGGGTGAGGTTGCCGTCCATATACTTCGTGTCGAGCTGTCGGCGGTCGGCAAGGCGGCGTTGACCCTGGACGATTTCTATCAATCGGAGTTGCCGCCGTTCCGGCCAGAGCCAGAGATTTCTCACATCCACGATGACCGGGAGGATGAATGGGATCCTCGCGGTCCCGAATGATGGGGCGTGACCGGAGGTCAGGCTTTCGCAGGATTCGCCGCTCGTCGGCTCTAGACGGCGGGCGTGGCGTTCGGCGCATGCTGCAGAAGCCGACTGCACTGCAGTCACAAATGCCGGATATTGGACGCCTTCAGACAGAGTCGTCGTCTTCCAAGTCCGGAAATAGAACGTCACGTTTCTACCAGAATAGCGTGGTCGGCGGTTTGCATCCCTTCAAGGCGTTGCCAGATCATTGAAAGTCAGAATTCTATGAAATTGCATTCTATGCACCGAATTTGGTTTTGAGTTTCCACACGGTCCGGGTCGTTTTCCGTACAAACGATGTTACAGACAGGTATGCTTGCTAATCACTTGGTTTTCGCGCGGAGGGTGATTCTGGTTAGTTCCGATGGCGCGCCGAGCCTTAATGCGAATCCGGGCCACAGGGCTGTTCCGTTGTTTACGTACAACGTCATGGCTCCGATTTGGTATCGACCCGAAACAAAGCCTCCATTGGCGCGTGCGATCAAGCGGTCGAGGCCGAGAACCATGCCACCATGTGTATGCCCCGACAGCTGCAGCGCCACACCAGAGGCGGCCACTTTTTTGGCCATCATCGGCTGGTGATCGAGCAATACGATGGGAGTGTTCGCAGGAGCTCCCTTGATCGCTGCGGCGAGGTCCGTCGGTGGAGCGCCGTGCCCGCGGGCGGAGAAGTCTGTCACACCCGCCAGTACGACCTCTGCTTTGCCTCTCTTGAGGACGACGTGGCTGTTGGAGAGCATCCGCATTCCCAATATATCAAGATGGCGCATCCATTCCTGGTAATCGAAGAAATATTCGTGGTTCCCCGGAATTGCGTAGACACCGTCATGTGCCCTCAATCCCGACAGCGGTGCGACATCGTCTTTGCGGTGGGCAACGCCACCGTCGATGAAGTCCCCGGTGATGACGATCAGGTCCGCATCGAGCGCATTTGTCCTCAATACAACCTCTTTGGTCCATGCGGCTGGGAACAGACGGCTGATGTGAAGGTCGGTCAGTTGAACCATCCGATAGCCGTCAAATTCGGGAGGCAGTCCAGCGACCGGAATTTCTATGTCGTTGAGCGGCGGCACCCTGATTGCCTGGCTGACACCATACGCTGAAAGGCCAATAGCCAAAACTCCGATAGCATATCGCAGACCTGCCGGGGCAGAGGGGAAGCCTCCCTTGAACGGGATGATCGCGAGTGAGGCCACATCTAGCGCAATCTGAAACACTCCAAGCAATACGATCGCGCCGAAAAGGACATTGAAAGCAATGACCAAAGGGCGCGGAAACTCTGGGTCGAAGACCGAGCCGGAAGAGAGGCGACTAACCAGATGAAATTGCGATGCGACCAACAGAAGCATCGTCAGTGATGCCTTCGCCGGCCAGATCCATGGCAGTGGCTGGATGAAGCGTACGACAACGACCAGCCAGGGAATTCCAAAAATGAGGTGGAACATCAGATGCTTTCATTTGGGTGTGCTGTGGCAACAGCTTATAAAGTACTGTCAGCCCTATGGGCTGACAGGCCACGCGTTCATCGCAGTGCTGACGCCCGATCAGCGCGGACGATACTGCTGCATGAGCTTGCCAAATTTCCGCAGACCCATCGCGTCGGCAATGGACGGCGATATGGCGTTCGCGATCGTAAGCATTTTGAGCGTCCCGCCGCCCATGACGTGGACTTGACGACGTTTGCGGATGGTGGCGAGGATCTCGCGCGCGACCTGGTCGGGTTCGCAGAGGTCGACGCCCAGCTTGCTCCACATGTCGAAGAAAGGCGATTCGGCCTCGGTGTTGGAGGGAACAGGCCCGAAGAAGGAAAGCATTACGTTGGTCCCGGCAAGCTCGCGGTTGGCGCTTTGCACATAGCTCGCCAGCGCGCCACGGCTCGCGGCATAGGAGCTCATAAACGGCAGCGCCACCCGGCCGTCCATGGCACCGCCGATGTGGACAACCACTGCGTTACCGGCTTGCTTGCGCAGTCCAGGCAGGAAGGCCCGGGTCACGAACATGGGCCCCTTGACGTTGATCGCGAACAGATCGTCGATGTCGGCCAAAGTGTATTCCTCAATGGCTTTGCGCGGCGAGATGCCCGCAAGGTTCACCACCGCATCGACCCGGCCGAGGTGCTCGAAGGCCACTGCCGCCAGCTTGTCCATGCTCGCCGGATCGGTGACGTCCGCGCGCTGGTAAATCGCCGAACCGTCGTTCCGGCCGGTCAGCTTAGCGGCGTCGTTCTCGCTCCGGGCCGCGAGCACCAACCGGTAGCCCTCGGCCGCGAGGAGCTTGGCTAGCGCGTGACCAAGTCCTCCGGTCACTCCGATGAGAACGGCGGTGGGCGCATCCTTGCCATGCTTTGTAGCGGCTGGCCCGGTTCCGGTAGCGCCACCGGTAATCACAGGAGACTTTTCGTTCAGTTGCGTCATTTCGTGGTCCTTTTGATTGGTATTGGTTACTATGAAAGTATCTATTATGGCCAAAAAAAATCAGGGCAAAAGGCTAACTGGCCTTGGCTCTGATTTTCGACACCACATCCGCCAACGTCGTCTGGCTCAGATGCCCATGGACGGCCACCTCAGTGCCAACCAGCACGTCGCTCATGATTTCCTTGATGTTAGAACTCACGATACACTCCTTGCTCACGGGATAAGTATGGATCGCGAAAGCATCTGGAGGGTTTACCGCAGAATAGATGTCTAGGAGCGAAATCCTATCGGGGCTTCGTGCCAGGCCATAACCGCCCGACTTACCAACAGTCGTCTTGGCGAGCTTCGCCTTCGAGAGTTTAACGAGGATTCTTTTAACGAAAACCGGGTTCGCATTCACGCTTCGCGCAAGAACTTCCGACGCGAAAACTCCGTCGTGATGTGCGATTGCCGCCATCACGTGGACTGCGATGGAAAATTGGGTGTTTACTGAAGCCATTTGCAGATACTATATTAGTATCCATATAAATGCAAGAGCCGCGCGACGGCAAGGCTTTTCCATACGAGCTTATGTGCCACCTTGTTGTTCACGCGACTTGCGCCAAGCTACATCAACAGAATCCAGCTTACAAATTCGAGACGGCATTGTCCGGCTGAGGAGACTTATTGCCCTGGTTAAACTTACAGAATTTCCTAACAAGATTCACTTTCAGGTTTACGGGTCGTTTTCAGTACATGCGTCTGCTCGCGCCACCAGCAGCCATTGCTGGCGGGAGGCTCAGCGGCGGTTCGATGATCGCAACGGCAGCGCGACGATGAGCGTTGTTCGCGCCTGCTTCTTCTTGCCGAGCCCTGTTCACGCTCAGAATTGAGAATGTACTGTCAGCTCTGTGGGCTGACAGGCCACGCATTCATTGCAATGCTCACGATCTGAAGAAGGCGTTCGAGCGTCGCGCCGTCACGCGCCTGGACCGCCAAGCCGCGCGACACGGCACTGTAGTAGGCTGCGAGGGCGTCAACATTGGTCGCGGCTGAAACATCCCCATCTTCAATACCCTTGCGGAGTCTTGCGGCCATCGCCTCCTCAGCGTTCCTGCGGTGACCTGTCATCGTCGCGCGCAAGCCTGCAAGACTGGGAGGCACATGCGTGCCGGCCAGCGAGACCATGCAGCCGCTGGGGTGATCGGCGCTCACGAATTCCCGCGCGGCCGTCTGTAGCATCTTTCGGAAGGTTGACTTCGTATCGTTCTCCTCGGAGAACGCGTCTCGATACCATTCGCCTGACATCACGAGATAAGCCTCCACCGCTTCGCGATAGAGCTGCTCCTTGCTGCCGAAGCTGTTGTAGAAGCTTGATGGGCTGAGACTCATCGTCGCGATGAGGTCGTCAAAGGACGTACCTTCATAGCCCTGCTCCCAGAACAGATGCAGCGCTCGCTGCAGCGCGGCTTTGCGATCAAAGGATTTTGGTCGGCCCGGACGTCGCCGGGGTTCTTCTCTTTTCTGTTGCAATCGCTCCAAACCTCTTGATGAAGCTCATCGCTTCCTCCGTTGAATGTAGGCCATCGGATGCTCCAATACTAATTCTGTTGCAATCGCTCCAAAAAGAGCTTGATCAAGCCCACGCTTCCTTCTATGTGTTTACTGGAGTGATTACTCCAATATTGGAGCCGCTATCACCATGAAGCCACGAGGGTCTCCAGACGCGCAGCCGGGACTTCTCGTTACCGGACTTCGGCAACAACTGGCTGAACATCCACTTGCTGCTGATGAAGACTGTGCCGGAAATCAACGGGAGTGCCAAACGATACGTTGAGCAGCGCAATATCGGCGCCGTGCCCAGGTTTCCTGACAAAGCCGCAGTCGGCCAAGCCATGGGATCGAACGGTTGGCCGAACGCCGAAGCCAACATGTTTCAAGTGGATCAACTGTAGAGTGACGGTAACCCAGAAGGAGCTCGGATTATGCCAATCGAAGTGAACGGCTCAAAGGTGTCCGTCCCGGACGATCCACGCACCTCGCTGCTCGACCTGCTACGTGAGCATCTGCACCTCGCGGGCACCAAGGTCGGCTGCAATCAGGGCGCATGCGGTGCCTGCACGGTCTTGGTTGATGGAGAGCGGATCATCTCCTGTCTGGCGCTGGCGGTGCAATATGACGGCCGCGCGATTACGACTGTCGAAGGTTTGGCCAAGGGCGAGAGCTTGCATCCGCTGCAGGCTGCCTTCATCGAGCATGATGGCTTCCAGTGCGGCTACTGCACGCCGGGTCAGATTTGCTCCGCCATCGGCATGGCGAGCGAAATCGAACGGGGCATCCCGAGCCATGTGACCGAAGACCTCGCCGCCGAGACCATCACCATCAGCCGCGCCGAGTTCCAGGAGCGGATGAGCGGCAATCTCTGTCGCTGCGGCGCGCATAACGGCATCATCGATGCGATCAGCGAAGTCTACGGGAGCGCCCGCGGCGCGCCGGACGCCGGCGCGCTCAATAAGGAGTCCGCCCAATGATCCCGTTCACCTATTCGCGTGCTACAGATGCGGGGCAGGCGCTCGCACTGGCGTCTTCGCCGGGCGCCAAGTTCCTGGGCGGTGGCACCAACCTGGTCGATTTAATGCGCGAAACGGTAGAGCGGCCAACGGCGCTGGTCGACGTGACCGGCTTGGCTGACACGATCGAGGAGCGCGAGGATGGCAGCCTTCTTATCGGGGCTGGCGTGAGGAACAGTGCTCTGGCCGCTCACCCGGCAGTACGCACCCGCTACCCCGTGCTTTCCCGCGCGATCCTTGCGGGCGCCAGCGCGCAGATCCGCAACATGGCGACGGTCGGCGGCAATCTGCTCCAGCGTACGCGATGCACCTATTTTTTCGACAATGAAGGTTCGCGCTGTAATAAGCGTGCGCCCGGCGAGGGCTGCGATGCGATCGGCGGCTTTAACCGCATCCATGCCATCTTAGGTGCATCAGACGCCTGCGTGGCGACGCATCCGTCCGACATGTGCGTAGCGCTCGCCGCGCTCGACGCAGTGGTCCACATAAACGGTGCGGGTGGAACCCGCAGCGTGGCACTGAGCGATTTTCATCGCCTGCCCGGCACCCGACCAGACATCGAGACGGTGCTCGAGCCTGGCGACCTGATCACCGCAGTCGAGCTGCCGGCGTTGCCGATTGCGGCACATTCCAGCTACCGCAAGGTGCGCGACCGGGCCAGCTATGCCTTTTCATTGGTGTCCGTGGCAGCAGCGCTGGAGATCGATGGTGGCATCGTCAAGGACGTACGGCTCGCGCTTGGTGGAGTGGCGCACAAGCCGTGGCGCGCGGTCAAGGCGGAGGCGCTGCTGAAAGGCGGCCCGGCAACGGCGACGGCATTCCGCGCGGCGGCGGACGCAGAGCTGGCCGATGCCAAGCCGCTCAACAACAATGGGTTCAAGATCGAGCTCGCGGCGCGGACGATCACCGCCGTGCTCATGGGACTGGCGGGAGCGGAAGCATGAGCAACATTCTCGAGGACGCCAAGAACGCTGTGCAAGGCGTCGTGCAGATGGCGATGATGAAGGCGGTCCAACTCGCACCGGACAGCTTCATTCCTGGTGGCCGGCCCGATCCCCTGATCAGCGAACAACACGGCAATATCGGCAAGGCTCTCTCGCGGCTCGACGGTCCGCTCAAGGTGCGCGGCGCGGCCCCGTTCGCGGCCGAGTTCCCGCTCGACGGGATGCTTTACGCATCGGTCGCGTTCAGCAGCGTGGTCAAGGGCCGCATCAGCCGGATCGATGCGGCGGCGGCTGAAGCGGCGCCCGGCGTGACACTGGTGATGACGCACCTCAACGCGCCGAAGATGGCCCTTCCCCCTCTGCTCCATACCAAGCCAAAGGCTGCCGGAAACATTGACCTGCCGATCATGCAGGACGACCGCGTGCACTGGAACGGACAGCCAATCGCGGTGGTGCTCGCCCGGACTCAGGAACAGGCCGATCACGCCAAATCGCTGCTCCGCTTCGAATATGAGACCGAGCCCTCAGTTACTTCGTTTGCCGAAGCCAAGACCAACGGCACGCAAACCGGCATGATGATGGGCATGCCGCTCAAGATGGAAAACGGCGATACCGACAAGGCGATCGCCGCCGCGCCGTACAAGGTCGACGGCAGCTACACGACTCCGCGCCAAAGCCACAACGCGATCGAGCTGCACGCCTGCACGGTTGCCTGGGACGGGGATACGCTGCGTGTTCACGACGCCTCGCAGCTCGTGGCGCACACTGCCTGGAGCCTCGCCGAGGTGTTCGGGATCGCCGAAGAGCAGGTTCGTGTGACCTCGCCCTTCGTTGGCGGCGGCTTTGGTGGCAAGTGTCTGTGGTGGCATCAGATTCTCGCCGCGGCGGCCTCGAGGCTGTCGGGGCGTCCGGTACGTCTGATGCTGTCGCGTGAAGGCGTTTACCGCGTCATCGGCGGCCGGGGTCAGACCGAGCAGCGCGTCGCCATCGCCGCACAGGTGGACGGCACCTTTGACGCGCTGGTCCATAGCGGGACGGCGGCCGTCAGCCCGCATAACCCGATGCCGGAGCCGTTCATCCTGCCGCTGCTCAGCGTCTATGCGAGCCGCAGCCTCAAGTTCGACCTCCAGATCGCCACTGTGGACACGCTGGCCAACACATTCATGCGCGCCCCCGGCGAAGCGGTCGGTACGTTCGCACTGGAATGCGCGGTCGATGAGCTCGCGGTAGAGATGGGCATGGACCCGATCGAACTTCGCCTGAAAAACGAGCCCGAGAAGAATCCTTTGACTGGCGCGCCGATATCGCAGCGCGATCTGGAAAAAGCCTACCGTGACGGTGCCGAGCGGTTCGGCTGGTCGAAGCGTGCCGCACCAGCTAGCCGCCGCGAGGGTGAGTGGCAGATCGGCATGGGCGTGGCCACCGCGACCTATCCCTATTACCGCGAGCCGGGCGGTGCTGCGCGCATGACGCTGTCACGCGACGGCGGTGTGACAGTCGAGATCGCCGCACATGAGATGGGCATGGGGACGATGACGGCGCACACCCAGGTGGTCGCCGACCGCCTTGGACTGCCCCTTAACAAGGTCGTTTTTCGCTATGGCGACAGTTTCCAGCCCGGCGTGGTCCGCGGTGCCGGTGCACAACAGACCGCTTCAATCGGCTTCTCGGTCATCGCCGCACATCGCGAGTTGGTGGGCGAACTGCTCAAGCTTGCGGGCAACGACTCGCCGATTGCCGGGCTGACGGCGGACGAAGTGGGTGGCATCAACGGCGGTCTTTCCAACCTTGACGATCCGGGTCTGCACGACAGCTACGCCGCGATCCTGGCACGTGCGCAGCTCGACGAACTGGTGGTCGTGGGCACTGCACCGCCGCCGCTCGAGACGCAGCATTGGTCGATGCACAGCAACGGTGCGATGTTCTGCGAGGTCGCTGTCAACGCTGTAACTAGTGAGATACGCGTGCGTCGCTTCCTCGGCTCGTTTGACTGTGGTCGCATTCTCAATCCCAAGACCGCAGCCAGCCAGTTCCGCGGCGGCATTATCATGGGCCTCGGCCTTGCCTTGATGGAAGAAACACTATTCGACGAACGGCTGGGGCGCATCATGAACCCGAGCCTCGCCGAATATCATGTGCCGGTGCACATGGACGTACCCGAGATCGAGGTGATCTGGACCGATATACCCGATCCACACGCACCGATGGGCGCGCGTGGCATTGGTGAGATCGGCATCACAGGGGTTGGAGCGGCAGTAGCAAACGCCATCTTCAATGCGACAGGCCGCCGTATTCGCGACTTGCCGATAACTTTGGACAAGCTGCTTTAGCGACGCGGGGGACTTTGCGCTAATTGACAGGGATAAAATCTCACTGGCCGGCCTGCTTTTCGTGCAGGCCGGCCAGTGAGGTGCCTATGTCGCATCTTCTAGAACCACAATCCGAAAGTGACCGAATGCCGACTTACTACAAAGGACCCGTCAGCGACCATTTCGATGGCAAGCGTTTCTTTGGGCCCGGCGCCTCGGGCCTAAAGTCGCTCTCGCAAATCTTACGCTGGCGGCTTGGTGGCAAGCGCGCGGTCTGGCCGAAACGTGTTGATAACCTGGATCCCGATCCGGTCCTCCTCCAGGCTGATCCTGGCACGCTGCGGGTGACGATGATCGGGCATGCCTCTTGTCTCATCCAGCTCGAGCGTGTCAATCTTCTCGTTGACCCGGTCTGGTCCGAGCGCGCCAGTCCCTCGAGGTTCGCTGGTCCGAGACGGGTGGACAAGCCCGGTCTGGCGATTGACGATCTGCCTCCAATCGACCTGGTGCTGGTGAGTCACAACCACTTCGACCACCTCGACCTGAAAACGCTGAACACGCTGGTCGACAAACATGACCCCGTCATTATCACGCCGCTGGGCAACGACGTGATTATCCGCAAGGCGGCCCCGAAGGCGCGGGCCGTTGCCCTCGACTGGGACGAACATTCAGATTGGCAACACGTTTCAGTCACGGCGGTGCCGGTGCAGCATTGGTCAGCGCGCGGCTTCCGTGATCGCAATGCGGCGCTCTGGGCCGGCTTTGTTCTGAATTGGAAAGAGCATGCGATCTTCATCGCCGGCGATACTGGCTTTGGGGCAGGCTGGTGGGCCCAGAGGGCGAGGCGGAAAGATCGTCCCTACGATCTGGCCATATTGCCGGTCGGTGCTTATGAGCCTAGATGGTTCATGGAAGATGCACACATGATGCCGGAAGAAGCGGTCGCGTCGTTTGACCTTCTCAATGCGCGCCACGCGCTCGGTTGCCATTTCGGTACCTTTAATTTGACAGACGAGCCGGTCGAGGAGCCTTTGCAACGGCTTGAAGAGGAACTCCACAGGCGCGACATCGATCGTGCGCGGTTTCGAACGCTCAAGCCGGGCGAGGCGTGGACCATTCCATTGTCAGCTGCATCGGCCTGAGGGCGGAATTTGAGGAGTCTTTGAGCCGATAGTCGAGCCATATCGCGGCATTTTTTTGATGTCGGAACCGCACTTCGTGCGGACCGGCTTCTCACCCTGCGATGGTACTTTGCACAGGCCACAACCACTAAATCGGAAAAGCAGCCATGGAGACGACCCTGATACCGCTCTTGCTTCAATCGGCATCGATATAGGCAAGGAGGCTTTTCACATTGTCGGCTTCGGCACGGCGCTGCTCAAGCGGCTCGGGGCGGAAGGGAGCACCATCCTCTTCATCAGACACAAGCTCGACGGAGTGCTCGACGTCAGCGACGGCATCACCGTTATGCGGGCGGGCCGAGGATGGACGTATTCCTTCGGTAGGAAGATCAAGCGCCTGGCGCTTGTCGATACCTTCAAGAAGCTGCCGCCGTGCATCGTCGAGAAGACGCAGGACCAACTCGATCTGAAAGCTTGCCATAGAGTTCGTTCGTGTCTGATCTCTCGACGCACGGCGACAATCAACCAGATTCGAGCCTTTCTGATCGAGCAGGGCAGGCTGTCAGGGCTGGGTCCCGGTCCCTGTCCAACTCGCTTTTGGAGATATCGAGGAACCGGAAGGATGAGATTTCCCAGAGGATGCAATCCAAGCAATCCCGGCGCAGTCGGGAGCTCATCATCAAGACATTGGTCGGGCCATCGGGTCATTTCGCTTGCCAAAGTCTGGGCGGCGGTCTAAAAGTTCAATAACAAGACGAAAGGGACAAGGCATGCGTGCGACATATCTGACGGCCTACGGCGGCAATGAAAACCTACGAACTGGCAACTTGCCGGATCCAGTCGCTTCGGAAGGCGATCTGCTGATAGAGATCAGGGCGGCCGGCGTGAATCCAGTGGAGCCGGCGATGCGGCAGGGGTTCTTCGATTCCGCCTTCCCGTTCGCCTTCCCTAAGGTCATGGGCTTCGACATTTCAGGGGCCGTCCTGACCGCACCCGAAGGCTGCGAATTCAAACCCGGCGACGAGGTGTTCGGACGTCTGCCCAGTCGAACCCAGGGCGCTTACGCCGAGCGGGTCGCAGCGGCGCCTGACCTATTCGCCCGCAAGCCCACTGGCCTCAGCCATGTCGAGGCTGCCAGCCTACCGACGGTGGGACTCACAACGTGGCAGGCGCTCATTGATCGCGCCGGGCTCCAGGCTGGGGACCACGTCCTCATCCAGGCAGGCGCTGGCGGGATCGGATCATTCGCGATTCAACTGGCCAAACATCTCGGCGCGGAGGTCACCGCCACCGCGAGCGCGTCCAACCAGCAATGGATGCGAGACCTCGGGGCGGACCATGTCCTGGACTACGCCCTGACCCGGTTCGACGAGGCCGGTCCATTCGACGTCGTTTACGACGGTGTGTGTGGTCCTTTGATCGAGAGGGGCATCGATAGCCTCAAGCCGGGCGGGCGCTATGTCGGCCTGGTCCTTGTAGCGGATGTCCAGTCCTTCCAGGAGATGGGCTTGCCATATCCTGCCGCCGCAGCCGCCGCGGCCGGCGTTCGCCCCTATGTCGAACGGGCGGCGGCGCGAGGTGCGACCTTCCATGGGCCGTTGACTCGCACCAGCGGCGCTCAGATGGCGAAAATCGCAGCCCTGGTCCAAGCTGGTGCGATCAAACCGACTGTCACCGCCGTCTACAGCCTCGAGGAATTGGGAGACGCTTATGACGTGCTTGCCTCGAACCACGCACGCGGAAAGCTGGTAGTTAGGCCATGAACGCGGATATCGGAGTTGAGAAACTTGTTGGGCGATGCTAGTGAGCAAGCATGGAACGCAAGAGTTGGGCCAATGTGGATTGTCCGATGGCGCGGGCAGTAGATCTCATCGGTGAATGGGGTAGCCTACTGATCCTACGCGAAGCCTTCGGCGGCGTGAGTCGCTTCGATGACTTCCAGCAGCGGCTGGGCATGTCGCGCAACCTGCTGTCGACGCGCTTGAAGAAGCTGACAGCCGGTGGGATCCTAGAGCGGCGCCCTGTCGCGGCCGACGCCAAGCGCCACGAATATATGCTCACCGAGATGGGTGAAGATCTCGTCGCCACCATCGTGGCGCTGAGACAATGGGGTGATCGGTGGCTGTTCGCGCCCGGCGCCCATCCCGCGGACATGACCGATGCGGTCGACGGATCGAAGGTCTCACGGCTTGAGGTGCGCTCGGGGGAGGGGCGGCTGATGGGCAGAACCGACATCCGTCTGATTGGGCGTCGCTGAGTGCAGTTTGGACGATGAAGCTCACATGAGGGTGTGAAGATTGCTTAATTGAAGTATGGGTCTCGCCCCGTCGGGCGGACCGCGCTGCCTTTGGGAAAAAGGTACATGTTCCAGCAACGGCAGCGCGCCGGTGTGGTCGCGCGCCGGGCCGGGTCCGCCCCTTCGGCCCTGCGCCGGTCGGTAGCTCACCGTCACAGCCATTGTGAAGGTTGTTTGCAACAGCCTCCTGCAAAGAGCATATTTTCGGCACTTCGGAGTCCTCGTCCGCTCGATCCGCTCGGGACCGCGGATTTTCTTGTCGGCATCACCTTCACCTGACACGCGAGCCAGTGGCGTCATCGAAGACGAAAAGGCGGTCTCGGCTCAGGGCGACCCCGACGACGTCGTTGGTTTTGCCCGCGAAGTCTTTCGAAGCCTTGATCGTCAGCATGTCGGAGCCAAGATTGACGGTGACCAACGTGTGGTCGCCGATGAGTTCGATCGTATAGATGCTGGCCTTGAGGTCCGCGGCGTCGGGCGAAACGATGGCGCAGTCCTCAGGGCGGACGCCGAGCACGACCTTCGAAAGGTTGCCGGATACGGGCGTCGCGACTTCGACCCCGGCCGTCTTGAAGGTCGACCCGTCCAACGATCCATGTATCACGTTCATGGGCGGGGACCCGATGAAGCGGGCGACGAAGAGGTTCGCCGGGTCGTTGTAGATGTTGGCGGGCGTGTCCAGCTGTTGAAGTCGCCCGCCTTCCAGGAGGGCAACGCGGTGAGCCAGCGTCATTGCTTCGATTTGGTCATGAGTGACGTAGATCGTCGTAATCCCAAGCTCCTGCTGCATATGCTTGAGTTCGGCCCGCATGTGGCCACGAAGTTTCGCGTCGAGATTCGACAACGGCTCGTCCATGAGAAAGACTTTTGGCCGTCTAACCATCGCTCGTGCGAGCGCGACGCGCTGTCTCTGCCCACCGGACAGTTGTCTCGGAAAGCGGTCGAGGTACGGCAGGAGCTCGACCTGCCCCGCGACGTCCTTCACCTGCGTCGCGATGTCTTCGCGCGGCGTCCCTCTCACCTTGAGCGGGTAGCCGATGTTTTCGGCCACCGTTTTGTGCGGGTAAAGCGCGTAGGATTGGAAAACCATCGCCACGTCGCGGTTCTTGGGCAGGACGTTCGTGACGTCGCGGCTGCCGATCGTGATCGTGCCGGAGCTTGTCGTCTCAAGACCCGCGATCATGCGGAGCGCCGTCGACTTCCCCGAGCCAGACGCTCCCAGAAGAACGAGGAACTCGCCTTCCTTCACGTCGAGGTCCAGCTCGTGAAGCACCTTCACCACGCCGAAATTCTTGGCGACCTTGTCTAGTTTTACCGTCATGTCAGTTAGCCTTTGACCGCGCCGAGCAGCATGCCCTTCGCAATGAAACGTTGGAGGAAGAGGGTCATGAGCATGACAGGCAGCACCATGATGATGATGAGGACGCACATGTACCACCACTGCGGACCACGGGTGGCGTTCTGGGCCGACACCAAGAGGGTGATGGTCTGCGAATGGGCGCTCGAGAGGAAAAGTGCGAGCAAGTACTCATTCCAAGCGAAGATGAACATCAGCAACGCCGTCGCAACCAGGCCAGGCTTCGCGAGCGGCAGAATGATCTCGAAGAAGATTCGAAACTTCGTTGCTCCATCCAACTCGGCCGATTCCTCGAGGTCCTTCGGGATCGTGACGAAGAAGTCGTACATGAGCCAAACTACGATCGGCAGATTCACCGTCGTGTAGGTGATGATCAGCGCAAAGTGCGTGTCGAGAAGACCTATCTGCTGGAACATCACGTAGATCGGAAGCGCCGCGATGACGGGCGGCATGATCCGCTGCGATATCATCCAGAAGAGGATGTCCGAGTTGCCAAGATGAGGCGACGACACCCTTCGAAACGCGCGGGCTGCCAGGAAAGCCAACGCGATGCCGGCCGCCACCGAAATCTGCCAGCTAACGCCGAGCGCGACGACCAGGAGAATGACGCCGATCAGCGACACGACGAATATGCCGATGGTCAGGAGCCTGGGGCGGAATGTGAAGCGCGCGAGCGAATAGGCGGCAAGCGAACCAACGATCATGACCAGCACGGTGGCCAACACCGACACGATCACCGAGTTCAAATAGGGCCGAAGCGTGTCGTTGCCCAGGTCGACGAAGATGTAGTGCCAGGCATGCATCGAGGGTCGAAAATCGACGAAGGGAATGTAAGCGGGGCCGGCGGTGACTTGTATCGGCAGTTTGAAGCTTGTGATCACCACCCAGTAAAGCGGGAAGAGTACAATGACCGTCCAAATTGCGAGGAGCGAATAGACGATTACCTTCATGCCGGGCGACATTTCGCCGAGACGGCGGGGTTCGAAAATGCTCATCTGCTTGTCCTCCTCGCTGGACTGACGACGAAGTTGAAGAACGACACGCAAATGACGGTCGATACGAACAAGAGCACGTACGCCACGGCCGACGAGGCCCCGAGGTCGAGGGAGCGCCACTGAATGAAAGAGTGAAGAGTTAGGGACTCGGACGCGATGCCCGGACCGCCATTCGTCAGGATGTTGGGGAGGTCGATGATCTTGAAGGCTTCGATGACACGGATCAGAACGACCGTCGCCGCCACGGGCGCGACCGAAGGCCACGTGATGTCGCGGAATATCTGGAGGCCGGAAGCACCGTCGATGGAAGCTGCTTCCAACTCGTCCTTGGGCTGGCTCTCGAAGGCCGCGAGCATGACCAGGAAAATGAAGGGAATCCACTGCCAGCTATCGCCCACGATGACGACCATTCGGGCTGACCACGGATTTGACGACCAGGAAAACTGACCGAGGCCCAGCGCCTGCCAGATCGGCGAGATCGGTCCAACGTTCATGTCGACCATCATGCGGAACGTGTAGGCGATGCCGACGGGAGTCACCATCAGCGGAATGAAGAAGACCAGTCTGAAGAAGCTCCGCGCCGCGATGTTCTGCGAGCACAGCCAGGCGAGTCCAGTACCGATGACGAACTGAATCAACACGCCGAGCGTCACATAGAAAATGGTCGTCGAAAGCGAACCCATCTGACCACCCGTGCCGATCGTCGCGGCAATAAGCCACGCAAGGAACAGGACGACGCCGAACGAAATCAAACGCCCTACAATTCCCAGAACCGTGATCGGACCGCAATTGGCATATCTGTAGGCCCCAAGGCCGACCAGTGCTACCACGGCCAGCAGGATTATCCAGCCGCTGACTGGAATGGCCGCAAACGTGCCTATGAGATGGTACTGCTCCGAACCAAAGAACAATTTCTTGAAGTTGAGCCAGCCGACGTAGCGGAATTGGTATCCGCCGCCGACGAGCTTGAAACGGCTGATCGCCATCCATGCAGAAACCAGCAGCGGAAAAATGGAGAAGCCCAGAATCAAGACGACTGCGGGCAAGACGAAAACCATTGGCGTCCTGCTATCCAACCAGTCCGACACTGTGTGGCTCTTGTAGTTTGACACGTTGAAACCCCTATGAAGAATGCCCCCGCCAACGAACATGGCGAGGGCAGCTGCAACTATTCCGCGCCGATCGACGCCTTGTAGGCAGAGAGCTGCTGTTCGGCACCAAGTTCTTCGGTGATCTCATTCCAGCCATTTTCGATCGTTGTCATCGTGGTTGGGATGTCGATTTCGCCGGCCATGTAGCGGGCAATCGCCGTGTCCAGTACGACCTGGAAGTACTTCTGATTACTCGGGATACGCAGATCGAGACCCATGTTCGGCGAGTTCAGCGAGTCTTCGATGGCGGTGAGGTAGTTCTTGGCCGCCTCGGCCGAGAAGCCGCCCTTGACCCAGAGGTCCGTGGAGGCGAACTGCGAGAGCCGATACGGATTGAAACCGGATTTACCGATGGTGACGTCCACGTTCGATTGGGCGGGCTGGCTCATGTAGCTGAAGAAGGCGTAGGCCGCGTCCTTGACCTTCTGGTCGGCCCTGGCGTTGATTGAAGCGGAGTGTCCGCCGTAGGCCGCAAACGGAGTGTGATTGACGCCGTCTACCGCATAAGGGCAACTTTTATCGTCGCAGTCGACGAGCTTGCCCGTTTCTCGGTCGAGGACCTTCTTCGAACCTGGCAGGATCGCCGCGCCGACCTTGTCGATGACCTTGGACTTCTCCGCGTCTATTGCGAGAGCGCCGATGTCACCCCAGTCAAGCGACAGCGCGCACTGGCCGGAGATGAACATGTTGCGGGTGTCGCCGACGTCCATGTTGAGTTCGTCCGGCGGGCCGTATTGCGTGGTTTCCTTGAAGATTCGCAGGGCTTCAGCGAACGCCTCATTGTTGATCAGAGGCTTGAAATTTTTAAGGTCGAAGAACATGCCTTGCGTCGTGCCTTGCGATTGCAAAAATGCGCCCGCCACGTCGTTGATGAACCAGAAGCTTTGCGCGCCGCGCTTTTTGGAAATGCATGAACCAAAGTCGGGCTTTCCGTCGCCGTTGAGGTCCTTACCGTTTGCCGCCTTGGCGAAGGCGAGATAGTCGTCCCAGGTCTTTGGTGCCTCAAGGCCGAGCTCTTTCGCAACATCCGTGCGGTAGTACATCATATGGAAGTCGCCATCCAGAACGAGGGCGACGCGCTTACCGTCAAGCATCTGGTCGGACTGATCAAAGAACGGCGCGATGTCGTCGATCTTGAGAGCAGTGTCTTTCGCAATGCGTTCATCTAAATCCTCGAGTAGGCCGGAGAAGTCGACCAGCCAGGAGGAAGGGTAGACTGCGGCGTCGATCGAGTTCGTGCCAGCCGTCCAGTCGGTTAGAATCTTCTGGTAAAGTTCCGAGAACGGCACGGTTACGACGTTGATATGCGCTCCCGTGAGCTTCTCGAAGTCAGGTGCGCGGCGCTGCAACGGTTCGGCAATCTGCGGTCCGGTGAATGTAATGACGTTCACGGTAACGCCGTCGAACTCCCCAGCACGGGCGGCTGATCCCAGACCCCATCCCAGGACGGTGGCTGCGAGTGCCCCCGTCAGATATTTCTTGATCGACATTTCTTCCTCCGATTTTGGGGAGCACTCCCAGCTCCCGGTTGAAAACTTTCGAAACCTTGGGCAGCCGACATCCACGCGAGGATTCCCTCCTCGCGGAATTTCGATCTTTCCTTTGGACAGAAGTCCGTTGACAGCCTCAGGCGGACTGCATCGACACGAGTATCTTCATTTTGCCCCCGTTCGGGTCCAGGAGTTCCCGGAAGCCCTTGTCGACGACATCATCCATGGCGATTTCGTCATCGACGATCTTCTCAGCTGGATAGAGGCCGGTCCTCATCATCTCGAAAATTCGCGGCCAGATGGTCAGCGGGTAATTCAGCGATCCCCGCAGAGTGATGTCCCGCATCGTCAGGTCGAACGGGCTGATCTCGGCGAGGCCGCCCATTAACCCGACCTGGACGACGGTGCCCTGGGCGCGAACGGCCTGAAGGCAAGTCTGCAGGGCGCGGGGATGGCCCGCGCACTCAATCGCGGCGTCGACCCCGACGCCCTCCTCCGTCCCGTCCTTGATCGTGGACATGAAGTCGGAGGAACCGGGATCAAGTACCGTCACGTCGCTCGATAGAGCGGCTATACGTGCCCGACGGTTGGCGTTTGGTTCGCTGACGAAAATGCGAGTCACGCCAGCGGCGCGAGCTGCAAACACTACGAGTGCGCCGATCGGGCCTGCACCCGTAATCAAAAGCGTTCCGCCCGGCGTCAATCCGGATCGGTCGACAGCATGTACGGCAACCGCCGCGGGTTCGACCAGCGCTCCTTGTTGGTCCGTCACGTCGTCCGGCATGAGGACGGCGTTGTATTCCTGGACGATCGCTCGTTTCGCCATTCCGCCCCATGGCCAGCTCAGACCGACGACAGATGCATTCGGTCCCAAGAACGATAGATTGCGGCTCCCGAAATAGTCTAAGCGCGGGCCGATCTGCGGCTGGATGGACACGCGGTCGCCGGGCTTGAGCGTTTCCACTCCCTCGCCGACCGAGAGGACACGGCCCGCAAACTCGTGGCCCAGGATTTGTGGGAGGATTGCCCCGCTGTAAGTGTTTGGTTTTTTCGGCGTGAAGATCGGACCGGATTCGTATTCATGCAGATCGGTGCCGCAGATGCCGCAAAAGGAGGGTTCAACCATAACCTGGCCATGTTGGAGTGGCCCTGGCTCGGGAGCGTCCTCGATGCGGACGTCATGTTTGCCGTAGTAGCGGATTGCTTTCAACGCGAACTCCTCTCCATCCTTCCAGGCTTTGGCGGCGTGCAGTCACGCGCCAAGCACTGGTCAACCCGCGAAACACCTTGAGCCGGAACTTTACCGCGGTGGTCAGCAAGCAAGCTTGCGAGCTCCGCAATCCGGCCTCCATTCCGGTGGCTTTGGATAATACTGATGCTAATTCCGCAAGTAAGAGCCGAAATCGGAAAACACTTTCCCGATGCGCGCAAGAATTCCGCCTAAGTCAACCTCTGACCAATTTGGCGAAACTCTGCCATCAAACACTCCGAGGACCCGGTCAATTCTCGAGCTAACTTATCCAGGTCTGTATTCAAAAAATGCGCCCGTCACGTTTCACGAACTCTCCCGCAACCATGACGGTTTCGACGTTGCCGCCCGTTGGCGTTCATCGCCACCGTTCGCGGGGTCGAGCAACGGGATCATGTTGAGGTCGGTAGCTCTGAGCATTGTCAGATCAGCCTGCTTGCCCGGGGTAATTGAGCCGATCCGATGTTCCAAACCCAGCATTCGAGCGCCCTCGATCGTGATCCATAGGACTATCAGCAAGCCCACGATCTGACCGGCGCAACTGCATAATCAATGGGACGGAGACGCGGCATACGATTGGCCGACGGGATTGGAGTTGATAAGCCGTCAACCCGCATGACCATGCTGCGGCATAGTTCCCAAACCAAAGTCGCCGAGATTGGTGTTGAATGAGCAGCTTCGCCTGTCGAACTCTGCGCGCGCCAAGGGCTAATTGCCCCAGACCTCACTCAGTCAAGGGCTCCTTGTCGCCCTTTCTCCGCCAGGAAATCCACGACGGTTCGAACGCGCGGCAGCAGATGGCGCGTAACCGGCCAGATGGCATAGACGGACACTGGAACGTCTGCGACCTGCTCCAGAACTGACGTCAAGGTTCCCTTCTCCAAATGCGCCCTCACGAGCGAACGGGGCATTTGGCAGAGCCCCAAACCGGCCAACGCCGCCTGCACGATCGCCTCTCCGTCACCGAACTGGTGACTGACAGGGGGCGAATATCGAACCGCAGCGCCGTCTGAACCCTTGATGCGCCAACTTGCTGAATTACCCCCGAAACCGCAGATGCAATCGTGGTGTTGAAGATCGGTGACGCTTTGAGGCGTTCCGCGTGCTGTCAAATATGAGGGCGACCCCACAACGACGGCGGGTTGCTCTGTGAGTTTCTTGGATATCAGCCCGGTGCAGTCGCGAGTTTCGCCAAATCGGATTGTGAGGTCGACACCCTCTTCGACGGGATCGACGATCTTGTCGGTAAACGAGAGCGACAAAGTCAGACCCGAATAGGCTCTTGAAAAGTCCAGCAGCAAAGGCATCAGAATCTGCCGTCCGAACGCTGCCGGAGCGTCGATCCGCAATCGCCCTGAAATCACCTGGCTTTTCGAGAGCAATGTTGTCTCGGCCGCAGTTATTTCGCCAAGCGCGTGTCGCACGTTTGCGAAATAGGCTTCACCATCGGGAGTTAGACTCAATCGCCGTGTGCTCCGGTGCAGCAGTTTGATGCCCAAGCGCTCTTCAAGCTTCGTGACGCTTTTGCCGACTGCAGACTTGGTGATGCCCAACTTGGCGGCCGCCGCCGTGAAGCTGAGCGCTTCTGCGGAGTGCACAAATGCGATGACTCCGTTCAACTGGTCGATCTGGGTCATTGTAAACTTTTGCTCCACACACTGGAGAAATTGAAGCTCTTCTGTTCCAGTAGGGTTACATTATGCTTTGGCTCACGCGCAAGCAAAGTTTGAACATCGGCAATAGTGTTCGCGCTCAACGCAAGAATGTCCGGGCTATGGATCGTCTCACAGAGATCGAAGTCTTCATACAAATCGCGGAGCACGGCAGTATCACCAAAGCCGCCGACGCGATGGACATGTCCGTTTCGGCCACGAGCAGAAACTTGCAATCTCTCGAGGAGCGTCTAAATGCCCGGCTGATACAGCGCACAACTCGGCAGTTAAGCCTCACGAGTGAGGGCGAGATGTTCTACCACCGTGGCAAGGAACTCATCGCGGGAATGCTCGATGCCGAATCGAGTGTCAGCGAAGGCGCGATGAGCCCCAGCGGACTCCTGCGCATCAGCGCCTCCCTCTCGTTTTGCCTTCTGCACCTCAGTCCTCTGATCCCTGCTTTCACACAGCGCTATCCGAAGGTCAGGGTCGAGGTCGTGGTTTCCAACCGCTACTATGACCTGATTGAAAACGGCGTCGATCTGGCGATCCGCACGCGCCGGGTAGAGGCGGACTCTTCGATCACCATTCGCCGCCTCGCCGAGACCCGGCGGCTCCTCGCAGCGTCGCCCGAATACTTAGCAAGACGAGGCGCGCCAAGTAATCCCGCCGAGCTCGTGGAGCACGATTTGCTCCTCTACACGCTTGCCGACAATTGGAACCATCTGACCTTCAGAAGGAGTGGCGAGGCGATTATGGTGCCGGTGACGGGCCTTCTGAACTCGAACGACGGCCAGATCATTCGTAGAGCCGCGTTAGATGGCCTCGGTATCTTGGCGCAACCGACCTACATCATCAATGACGATCTGGAGTCTGGGCGGTTAGTTCGGGTCATGGACGATTGGGATTTGCCGCGCCTGACCATGAACATCGCATATCCGACGCGACATCACCTTCCGGCCAAGACGCGTTTGTTCATCGACTACCTCGTCAAAGAATTCAAGGACAAAGCCTACGAGGCAACGTGGACGGCTTAGGTGTTTGACCAGATGCATTGCCCCAAATGGGAAGTGCGGTGCATGTCGACGAACCCATGCAAGTCCAAATCCCCGACATCATCGGCAGGCGCTTATGAAATTTCGCCTCCAAGTGGCCAGATTGGCAGAGCGCGCGGACTTCCTCTGGTGAAAATTTTGACACGTCAAAGGTTTTACTCACCGGTATCAGATGGCCATTTGTATCAAACATCGGAACTACTGGCAGCTTTTCAGACGCGATGCGTTTCGGCGTCAATGCCGAGTCGCCATCTGCCCAAACGTTGAGGACTTCCCTGCCAACGGCTAGGAAATAGCCCTCGACGACATTGAGCGGATCATTTGTGTCGTCAGGTGAATCCGACGCCATTTCCGAAAGCAGCCTGGTCAAGAATCTCTCGCGCTGACGGAAGCCCGACGCGATGCAAGGCGTCATCAAGCCAAGTCACTCGGTTCATCCCTTCTGACCACTGGTCGCCGGCAGCCGCGACCACGTTGAACGCCAAAGCGCAGTCGCGCGAATTCTTAAATCCTTCAAACAACTTCTTCCAATCAGACATCGATGGTGGCGGCGTCAAAGCTTCAAAATGACGTGAATTGAAATTCAGTACGACGTAGGCGATGGTCTAGGGCAGCTCGGCGACTTTCATATTCGAGAAGAGTTGCTGTCGGGCGCGCTCGTCGAGGTCCTGGCCGACTAGGTCGCGGGCGACACCGAGGACCTGCACGCCATTTTCCTTGGCGGCGAGAGACTGCCGCAGCGTGTTCGCGCATTCCTGGACTTCATGACACCTCGTCTAAGGTCGTTCCTCGACTGCAAACCGATGACCTGACGGCTCAATCAGTAATCCAAGACAATGAAAATCAACCGGCGTCAGAGCCGGTTTGTTTTTGTGAGAAGTGGGAAAGTGTTTCCCTTTGCGAGGTCTTTTTCCCGAAGTTCAGGAAGTTAAGCTTAGACCCACGGCGGAGGAAACAGCCGTTGGGAGGATTTCATGAGCTTCAATTTGGTTTGCCGGGTCGGCCACGATGCGCCTGCCCAAGCAGGCGCCGAGCGCCCCTGCAGTCGGGAAACGTGATTTCCCAAGACCTCAACCCAGCCGGTCCTCCGGCAGTCCGAAACTCAAAAATCAAGAAGTAGATCCATGATCAAGCATATCGTCATGTGGGACGTCCGTGGAGAAAGCGTCGAGGAAAAGCAGGCTGCTGCCCTCGACCTCAAATCCAAGTTCGAGAGTCTCCTGGGGGAAATCCCCGGTCTGGTGTTCCTTGAGGTCGGCATCGATTTCTCGCGCGTCGATTATGCCTGCGATGTCGTGCTTTATTCCGAGTTCAAGGACGAAGCCTCCCTGGAGGGGTACGCCACGCATCCCGCGCATCTGCGGGTCCGGGATTCCCTGAAAGACGTCCGGATCGCCCGACACCAGGTCGACTACTCCCCCCTCAAAAGCGCCGGCGCGCATTTAAGCGCCGACTGAGGACTGGAGGCGGAGGAACCGATGACCCAAATGATGACACAGTCCCAAGACCTCAAGCTCGCGCCGGTCCTGAACGTGCTAGGCCTCCGCAAAACCTACGGCGGCGTCGTCGCTCTGAAGAATGTCGACTTCGATCTGATGCCGGGCGAAATTCACGGGCTTTGCGGGGAAAACGGCGCTGGAAAATCGACGTTGGTCAAAATCCTGGGAGGCCTTGTCGCTCCGACGGAAGGAGAGATCACAGTCGATGGCGTCGCCCTCAAGGCGGGTCGGAGAACTGATCCCCGGCTGATCTCCATCGTCCATCAGGAGCTGTCGATCATTCCAGACCTCTCGGTGCTCGACAACGTTCTTATGGGCGACCAGTCGATCGGCGAGTTCCTCTTCCGGAGTCGCTACCGCGTCGCCATTCGTCGTCAACTTGACGATATCGGGCTCTCCCACGTCGATCTCGATCAACCCGCTCGCGAGCTTGGCCTCGCTGAGCAGCAACTGATCGAGATCGCACGGGGTGTGTCACGGGGAGCCCGCATCCTCATCCTCGATGAACCGACAGCGACTCTGTCCGACAGCGAGATACGCCGCGTGTTCACGGCCGTCAGATGGCTGCGGGACCAGGGCTCGACGATCGTGTTCATCAGCCACAGGCTTCCAGAGGTCTTCGAGCTCACCGACCGGGTCACCGTGTTCCGCAATGGCGAGCGCATCGTGACCAAGGCGACTGCC
Organism: Rhizobium sp. P2_G2; assembly: GCF_056403555.1. Lineage (NCBI taxonomy): Bacteria > Pseudomonadati > Pseudomonadota > Alphaproteobacteria > Hyphomicrobiales > Rhizobiaceae > Rhizobium > Rhizobium sp. P2_G2. Next base: position 15,899 of record NZ_JBFUFF010000060.1, on the reverse strand, counting down.
GCTTTCACCACGGACGAATTGGTGCAGTCCATGATCGGGCGCGAAGTCGCCAGCAGACATGCAATCGGGGAGACCCCTGCGGCCTCCTCGGGCGAGGTCCGGCTCGCCACCAAGTCCTTCTCGGTCGCGGGTCGGTTCGATCCCATCGATCTGGTTCTCGATAAGGGTGAGGTCCTGGCAGTCGTCGGTCAGTTGGGCTCCGGCGCTGACGCAGTCATCGAGGCGATAGCCGGGCTCCGGAAAACATATCTGGGAAAGATTGAAGTCGATGGCCGGCTCGTCGAAGTCCGCTCGGTGGCCGACGCGATGAACGCCCGCATTGCCTACGTCTCAGAGGACCGGGCGGGCAAGGGTGTGTTCCTCGACGCTCCAATAGAAATCAACATCACGTCCTCAATCCTAGACCGTGTGACGAAGCTCGGCTTCATCAGGACCGGACTGGCAAAGGCGAAGGCAAAGGAACTTGCGGGGCGATTCCAGATCGACATCAGGCGGCTTCCCCATGAAGTCTCCACCTTGAGCGGCGGCAACCAACAGAAGGTTTCCCTGGCCAAGGCAGTTGCTCTCGAACCGAAAATACTTGTGCTGAACGAACCCACTCGCGGCGTGGACATCGGCGCGCGCACCGAAATCTACAAGCAGCTCCGGGAGCTAGCGTCTTCGGGAATGTCGATCCTCTTCTTCACCACCGACATCGAAGAAGTCCACGAACTGGCCGACAGGGTGATCACGGTTTTCCGCGGAGCCATTGTGTCCGACCGGGCGACCGCCGGGGCGAGCATCGACGACGTGCTCACCGACATCCTCCATGGCCCTCGGGCTGAAGCGAACGAAGAACCGGCATGACTACGATGACGACTCCGCTCACCAATCCATCCAATGTAAACAAGACCGGCCCAGCAGCGGAATGGCTTCAAGTGCCGTTCCGGGCTGACCGGGTCCAGGCGACCACAGTGAAGCTGGTGACGGTCGCTCTTCTTCTTTGGGGTTGGGCGACCATTCCCAACTTCCTCTCGATGACGAACGTCAACGCCATGATGTTCTCAGTCGCCGCGGTTGGCGTCGCCGCCATCGGCATGGCCTTCGTCACAATGAGCGGCAATCTCTTCATGCTGTCGATGGGTGCCATCGCGGCGGTGTCCACCGTGATTTTTGCGTCGGTTCTCCATTTGGGTTTGTTCCCGACGCTCTTGATCGTTGTTTTGGTCGGCGCTGGCATCGGTCTTATCCAGGGTGTCGCCGTCGGCGTGACGGGCGCGAACCCGATCATCGCTACCATCGCGATCTCGTCGATCATCATGGGCGTCGGCGCATACTTTTCCGGCGGCCTGACGATCGTTGGCCAGGGCGACGCGTCCTGGCTCGGCATCGGTCGGTTCGTTGGCGTTCTACCCAACCAGGTGATGTTCTTCATCGTCCTCGCGGTGGCGGCCGAGGTCGTCGTGGAGCGCACCCGCTTTGGCAGGGAGCTCCGCCTCATCGGAATGAACAGGGACGCCGCCGCCATCGCGGGGCTGCGGATCGCGAGGACGCTGCTGATCGCTTTCCTGGTGGCGTCTGTCGCCGCGTCGCTTTCGGGTTCGATGTTCGCTTCGCAGGCGGCCCAAGGAAATCTCAAGCTCGGCGCAGGCCTGGATTTCGACGCCATTGCCGCGGTCTTGGTCGGCGGGGTGTCGATCAAGGGCGGCCGGGGCAAAATCCTGGACGCCGCATGGGGCGCGGTCTTCCTTTCAGTCGTCAGCAACATCCTATTGGTGAAGGGACTGCCGTTCGAAGTTCAACTCGCGGTGAAGGGCTTGGTCGTGATCGCGGCCGTGATCTTCGGCGCGCTCGTGGGAGGAAAATCCCGATGACAGTCGTCACAAACCCCCGGGATCGGATGCTGCGCCGTTTCGGCGGTGTCCCGCTGATCGGACGCGCGCTTCTTCTGATCGTCATCATGTTCGCGTTCGCCATCACGACGCCAACCTTCACAAGCCCCCAGAATCTCTACGCTCTGCTGCAATCTTTCGCGCTCCTCGGTCTCGTGACCTTGGGTCTGTCACTCACCATGATCGCCGGAGAGTTCGACCTGAGCGTCGGTTCGATGGTGGCGGTCGGCGGCCTCATCACCTTGAAGACGGGAGAATCCAGCGTTCTCGTAGGGGTCGGCTGTGCTGTCGCCTTCGGCGCGTTGGTCGGCCTGATCAACTCCGTGATCTTCACATGGCTCCGCATTTCATCGCTCGTCGTCACAGTGGGAACGATGATGGCGCTCGCCGGAATGGCATTTTGGATAGCCGACGGACGGGTCGTCAGCACCGATAACTTCGACGCGGGCGCGTTTCTCGACGATCCCTTCATGGCGGTGATGTCGGTTCGTAGCGTCATCACGTTCCTGGCCTTCGTTCTCGCCTTTGCTATCATGCGTCACACCCGCATCGGGCGCGACATAATCGCGACCGGCAGCAAGCGCCACGTCGCCACCGCCAGCGGCGCGCGTCTGGGCGTCTCCTTGGTGGTCGTGTTCTGCCTCTCCGGCGTCTGCGCCGCTCTGGCCGGCTCGCTCCTCTCGCTGAGCCTCGCGACCGCCTCCGCCCAGATGGGCGCGAACATCACACTCCAGGCGGCTTCAGCCGCGATCATCGGCGGTGTCGCCCTGGCGGGCGGCATTGGCGGACCGATCGGCGTCATGGTCGGGGTCTTCATTCTATGCGTCCTCAACAACGGCCTGAGCCTGCTCGGGTCCAATGCTTCCGGCATCCTGTTCACCAACGGCGTGGTGCTTCTGACCGTCGTGCTCCTGGACGGACGATTGGCACGGGAGTTGATCAACACATACCGGGCCGCGCGAGCGAGGCGTCATCCACATTCATCGATCGGTCCGGCGGCCTGACCGCCACGGCCTGAAGGAATCCGCTCCATCACCAGCGGCTAACAGGTGAAACTGCCCTACGGGAGGAATGACATGAAAAAGCTGATGTCGAAACTGTTTGCCGCGACCGTGTTGGCGACGATGGCCGCGCCGCTCCTTGGAGCCGTCGATGCGAACGCCGCCGCGAAAGGTTCCAAGATCATTCTTCTGACGGTCTCGGAAGAGTGCTCTTACTGCTCGCTTCACCAGACCGCATTCAAGGAGGAGGCCAAGAAGCTCGGTATCGAGGTGGAAGTGAAGATCAACAACTTCGACGCCGCCGAACAGGCCTCGCAAGTCGACCAGGCGATCGGCCAGAAGCCGGACGCAATCGTCCTGTGGCCCGCCGACGCGAGTGCCATCGTGCCCTCGCTCCGCAAGATCAAGAACGCGGGCATTCCCCTCGTCGTGACCAACTCCCTGCCGGACCAGAAGTATTCCGAATATTGGAATGTCTTTACGGGCCCGAACGACATCGGCAACGGCGAGTCCGCTGGCAAGGCGATGATCCAGGGATTTAAGGACAAGGGCTACGGCAGCAGCGACGAGGTGTTTGTCGTGTTCGGTGTTCCGGGCACGCCTCCCCAGATTCAGCGTCTCGACGGCTTCACCAAGGTCCTCGAGGGCGACGCGACCGGGATCAAGATTGCAGGTGCGCAACCGGGCAACTGGGACCAGACCAAGGCGACCGAGGCCGCTGCGGCTCTCTTCACTCAGTATGGCGACAAGATCAAGGGCGTCTATGCCCAAGCCGACAATATGCTCGCGGGCGTAATCGTCGCTGCGCAGCGCGCTGGCATGGACCCGACCAAGCTCGTGCTCGTCGGTTCGAACTGCAGCATCGAAGGCATCACCGCCATCGAGAACGGCACGCAGTACGCTAGCGTCCTCCAGTCGCCAATCGACGACGGTGTCTATGCCGCCCAGGCCGTCGCCGACGTACTTGATGGAAAGACGGTCGAGAAGACCCGCTTCCTGCCGCATGAGATTGTTACGAAGGACAACGTGAAAGATTGCTACCCGGCCAACGGAAAGTAATCGAAACGGACACGGTGGCGGCATTCAAGCCGCCCCCGCTCCCTCAAGATTGACGTTCGAGGGAATGCGAAAACGAAGAAGGGAAAAGACCATGCTCTTTGCGGTTCATTGCCTCGATTATGAAGACGGCCTCCCACGCCGCCTGGCGAACTACGACGCCCACAAGGCATACCTCTCCGCTGGCACGGTGAAGACCGTCATCTCCGGACCGCTCGTCGCCGACGACGGCGAGACCATGATCGGCTCGCTCTTCGTCTTCGAGGCCGAGCAGATCGACGACGTGATCGCGTTCAACAACAACGACCCGTTCGCCCATGCCAATGTCTGGCGGCAAGTGGACATCAACGCGTTCTTGAAGCGCGTCGACAATCGCTAGGAACGCAGGGGGTCCGGTCCGATGGAGGACCGGAATTCGAGGAACCGACATGCAGTCTTTCGTCTATAACGGCCAGCCGGCCAGAGTGATTTTCGGGTCGGGAACGCTGGCCCAGCTTCCGGCGGAAGTCGACCGCCTCGGGCTGAAGCGTGTCTTGGTCCTGGCGACGCCGCCGCAGGCCGGGGATGCGGAGAAACTCTCAGGGCTTCTCGGCACGAGCTCGGTCGGGGTCTATTCGCGCGCCACGATGCATACGCCCCTCGACGTGACGGAGGACGCGATGAGGGTCGTGGCCGACAAGAAGGTCGACGGTCTGATCGCGGTCGGCGGTGGATCGACGACTGGTTTGGCCAAGGCGATCGCGCTGCGGACCGACCTGCCTCAGATCGTTGCTCCGACCACTTACGCCGGGTCAGAAATGACACCGATCCTTGGCGAGACCAAGGACGGGCAGAAGGTCACGCAGAGCAGCCCGAAGATTCTTCCTGAGGTCGTCATCTACGACGTGGACCTCACGCTCACGCTGCCTGTCGGCATGTCGGGCACCAGCGGCATGAACGCGATCGCTCACGCGGTCGAGGCACTGTATGCGAAGGAGAGGAACCCGGTGGTCTCCCTGATGGCGCTGGAGGCGATCCGGGCCTTGGCGCGCTCGCTGCCGCTGATCCACGACGATCCGTCCGATCGCGAGGCGCGCGCAGACGCACTCTACGGAGCATGGCTTTGCGGCATCTGTTTGGGTGCGGTCGGTATGGCCCTCCATCACAAGCTCTGCCACACGCTGGGCGGCTCGTTCGATTTGCCACATGCGGAGACCCACACGGTGGTCCTGCCGCATGCGCTTGCCTACAACGCACCCGCCATCCCCGAAGTGATGGAAAAGCTCCGAGACGTGCTGGGTCATCGGGACCCCGCTGCGGCGCTTTTCGAACTCGCTGGACGGATCGGAGCACCGAGGTCCCTGCGAGAGATCGGCATGCCGGAACACGGTGTCGACGTGTCGACCGAACGCGCCCTGGCCAACCCGTACTGGAACCCCCAACCATTGGAGCGCGACGGCATCCGCGCGCTGATCGCCCGCGCCTATGCGGGCGACGCTCCGGCCATTTGATGGCGAGCAATTCGGGCCGAGGAGGATAGATAATGTCTGAGATGAGCAAAGCCGAAGGGTCGAAGCCAAAATATCCGTATTTCGCGGAGGAGACCTCGGTCGATGTCGTGAACGCGAGAATGGGTCCGGACGTCGATCCGCGCCTTCGCGAGGTCATGTCCGTCCTGGTGAAGCACCTCCACGCCGCGATCAAGGAAATCGAGCCCTCGCACGAGGAATGGCTTCAGGGCATCAAATTCCTCACCGAGGTCGGGCAGATGTGTTCGGATTGGCGTCAGGAGTTCATCCTGCTCTCCGACACTCTTGGCGTCTCGATGTTGGTCGATTCCATCAACCATCGTCGCCCCAACGGTGCGACGGAGAACACGATCCTGGGACCGTTCTATGTTCCTGCTGCGCCGCGTTACGCCAACGGGACCAACATTTGCCTGGACGGCAAGGGAGAGCCGATGGTCGTGCGCGGACATGTCGTCGACACCGATGGCAATTCGATCGCCGGCGCGCTCGTCGACGTCTGGCAGACCAACGATGACGGGTTCTATGACGTGCAGCAGAAGGACGTGCAGCCCGACTGGAACCTCCGCGGCGTTTTCACCACGGAAAGCGACGGCACTTACTGGTACCGGGCGGTCAAACCCCGTTACTACCCAATCCCAGACGATGGTCCGGTGGGCAAACTGCTGGGTCACCTTGGCAGGCATCCCAACCGAGCCGCGCATATCCACTTCATCGTGACCGCCCCCGGCTATGACCCGGTCATCACCCACATCTTCACGCCCGACTGCCAATACCTCGCCGAGGACTCAGTCTTCGGCGTGAAGGACTCGCTCATAGCAGACTTCGACAAGGTGACCGATCCCGCACGGGCCAACGAACTCGGCTTTGAAGGCTCGTTCTGGTCGGTCGACTGGGACTTCGTGCTCGCCGCCAAGGAGAAATGACGATGCCGCAACTCACCTTCGAACTTCCCGACACCGTCGTAGTGACCGGAGCGTCGTCTGGCCTTGGCCATGAACTTTGCAGCCTTCTCGTTGAGGCGGGAGTGGCCACGGTCGGCGTCGATATCGCCACCGCTCAGGACGACCTGGCCGCGCTCGCGGGGTATCACCATGTTGCTGGGGATGTCGCCGGAGAGGCGACCTGGGAGACGGTCGTCGCCGATCTGAGGTCTTCTGGCGCGAAGCGCATCGGCCTTGTGACATCTGCAGCCATCCTAGACGTCGGCACTATCTTGGAGGCCACACCTGCGATCATCTCCCGGGCGCTCAACGTGAACGTCGTGGGCACTGCCCTGGCGATCAAATCCCTGCTGCCGCTGATGATCAAGGCCCATGATGGGGCGATCGTGGCTGTCGCCAGCGTCAACGCCACTTTGGCGGAACAGCAACTTAGCATCTACAACGCCACGAAAGCAGCGGTGCGGCAGTTGGCCCGCACGGTCGCGGTCGACCACTCCCGAAGTGGCGTCCGCGTCAATGTTCTCAGCCCTGGGCCCATGTTGGCCGGCCTCTTCAAGCGCCACCTTGAATCCGCCACCGATAGCGACAAGTTTCTTGCGACCAGATCAGCGCGCCAGCCGGGCGGCCGCATTCTGGAGGCCCGAGAAGTCGCGCAGGCGGCGATGTTCCTGTTGTCGAGCGGCTCGACGGCAGTGTTGGGCGCTGACTTGGTCGCCGATGGCGGGCTGACCACGAGCTTTGATTTCCGAACCGGGGAGGAAGGCGCTTCGGTCTGACGCGCCCCCGATATTCAAACGATCCCAAGGGAGAGAGAAATGGAAACTGGACTGAAGGGTAAAATTGTCTTCATCACGGGTGCCGCCAACGGCATCGGTCGTGCGACCGCGGTGGCGTTCGCACGGGAAGGTGCGACGTTGGGCCTCGTGGACATCGACGAGAATGCCATGGCTGAGGCGAAGGCCGAAGTCGCCGCCGCGGGCGGAACGGCCTATACCGCAAAGGCAGACCTGTCCACGGGAGCCGGCGTATCGGCGGGCCTGGACGAATTACTCACGGCGACCGGCGGCGCGGTCGACGTGCTCGTGAACAATGTCGGTTCGGGTGCGATCCGCACCTTCGACCAGTTGACCGACGAGGAATGGGAAAAGACCTTCTCCCTTAATTTCATGAGCTATGTCAGGGCGACGCGGAAGCTGCTTCCGATCCTCCGCGAGCGGAAAGGGGTCATCGTCAACAACGCTTCCGATCTCGCCCGTCAGCCCGAACCCGTCCCGATCGACTACTCGGCGTCGAAGGCTGCCGTGCTCGCCTTGACCAAAGGCCTCGCACGTGCCGAGGGTAAGGCCGTGCGGGTCAACGCGGTCGCGCCGGGACCGATCTGGACTCCGTTCTGGACCAAGCCGGGCGGCTTCGCCGAGACGATGGGCGCGTTCCACAAGATGGAGCCGCAGGCGGCTGTCGAGCATGAGATGAAGCTGCGGCAGCTTCCGCTTGAACGTCTTGGGACGCCCGAAGAGGTCGCCAACGTGATTGTCTTCCTTGCGTCCGACCTCGCCAGCTTCGTCACGTCGTCGGTTTGGGGCGTGGACGGCGGCAGCATCCGCTCCATCTAGGCCCGCTCATTGTATATCCTTATGCTACAATGTTGATCTCTGGCGCGTGATTTATTGCGCCAGAGCTTCAGTGTAGAAAGGGTCATCTAAAACGCAGACGGCGCGATGTCGTCAGGAGAGTAATGGAAATGACTGGGAAAAACGGCATCGAGTTGCTGGCGGCGTTCTTCACACTCGGAGGCGACGTCTATCCGTTCGGTCCGACCGAAATCAGTCCGATCCCCTTCAAGGATCGCGTCGAGGCGGCCGCCAAGGTAGGCTACAAGGGCATGGGCCTTATCCACGCCGATGTCCAGGCGACGGCCGCCCAGATCGGCCTCAAGGAAATGAAGCGGATCGTCGATGACAACGACATCAAATACCTCGAGTACGAGTTTCTCTCCGGCTGGTATTTGGACGGCGAGCGCCGGGCGAAGTCGGACGTCATGCGGACGGAGATGCTCGAGGTGGCGCAGGGTCTCGGCGTCCGCAATCTCAAGATAGCTCCCGGCCTCGGAAGCGATCTGTATGCACCGACCGAAGCGGAAATGACGCCCGACGTCGACCGCATGTGCGAAGCGTTCGCCGGAGTCTGCCGAGACGCCGCCAAGTACGGCGTCAGGGTCGTCATGGAGATCATGCCCTTCTCCAATGTCCGGACGCTGGAAGTGGCACGCGCGATCGTGGAAGGTGCCGATCAGCCCAACGGTGGCTTGCTCATCGACATCTGGCACATGGCCCGCGGCGGCATTCCCTACAAGGACATCGAGAAGATTCCGTCCCGCTTCATCGGCTCTATCGAGCTGGACGACGCCGACGCCGATGTGAAAGGCCTCCTGTGGGAAGACACTATCTATCATCGCCGCCTACCGGGCGAAGGCGTGCTGAAGCCTAAGGAGTTCATCGAGGCCGTCCAGAATGCCGGCTACGAAGGTCCCTGGGGTGTCGAGATCATCAGCGAGACCTATCGCAAGCTGCCGCTCGCCGAGCAGGCGAAGTGTTCGTTCGAAACCACCATGGCCCAGTTCAAGTGACGTCCGAGGAAGACACGATGAAATACCCCACCGAAAAGCGGATGCTGTGGCTGTCCCAGGTCCGCAGCGTGCCCTATCGGAAGCGCGTCGAGCTCGCTGCGAAGAACGGCTTTGGCTGGCTCAGCACTTCTCCGATGGACTACAAAAACACCCGCGCAGGCGGCCTGTCGGATAAGGACATCCGTTCGATCGCCTCCGACAACGGCGTCAGGCTGAGCTACCTGGACCCGCTGACGAGCTGGGTCCCCGATGGCCTTACCCCCGGCGAAGACCCCGACATCAAGCCCTATCTCGACACGACGCCCGACGAGTTCTTCCGGATCGCCGAGGCCCTGCAGGTCGACCGCATCCACCTGATCGGGAGCTTTCCGGAGGGTCGTTACACCCTCGACGAACTGACCGGCCATTACGCGGCGATGTGCGACCGCGCCGCGGAGAACGGTCTCAAGTGCCTGATCGAAGCCATGCCACTCTGGGGTCTGAAGACCGTAGACGAGGTTTGGACGATCGTCCGAGACGCTGGCCGGAAGAACAGCGGCATCATCTTCGACACCTGGCACTATGTCCGCGGCGGGCGCAACGATGCGCTTCTCATGGAGATTCCGGTCGGAACGTTCGACACCGTCCAGATTGCCGACGGTCCCCTTGTCTGCCCGCCGGGTCGATCGATGAAACGCGACTGCCTTTCCTATCGGGTGCCGATCGGCCAGGGCGAAATCCCGAACCTCGAAATCCTGAAAATCCTCAAGGACGCCGGGCATATCGAAAGCGTCGGTCCCGAAATCTTCTCCGACGTGCTCGACAAGCTCGAGGGCGACGAAATCATGTCGCGCCTGATGCCGGGCTTCGAAGCCCTTCTCGAAGAACTCGACAAGGCATGAACCAAAGATCGTGACGGACCGTGTGACGCAGGACGCTGCAGCCACAGAAGATTTCGAGGAACTCACCAAGACGGGAAACGAGCATCCGAAGATACTCATCCGGATGGCCGATGTTTACTCGCCGACCAGACTTAGCGCTCCGGCGCTCCAAGGATACATCACTGAGGAGGAAAAGCATGGGTAGACTTCAAGGCAAAGTGGCGATCGTGACCGGAGCGGCTCAGGGCATCGGGCGCGCCGTCGCCGAACTGTTCGCGGCTGAGGGCGCGCAGGTTATCGCTGGAGACGTCAAGCAGCAGCCAGTAGCTCTCGCCGGCGTTGTAAACCAAGACTTGGATGTCTCCGACGAGACCAATTGGAAGGCCGTCGTCGACTTCACGCTCCAGGCTCACGGCCGGATCGACATCCTCGTAAACAACGCCGGGATCGTCCTCAATTATGGGAAGATACTCGACACCGGCCTCGCGGATTGGAATAAAGTGATCGGCGTCAATCTGACCGGATCGTTCCTGGGTATGCAGGCGGTGCTGCCCGCGATGCGCAAGGCCCGTTCGGGATCGATCATCAACTTCTCCTCGATCTGGGGGAATGTCGGTGTGCCTGGTGCCGCAGCCTACAACGCCGCGAAGGGCGGCGTCCGCAACATGACCAAGAACGCCGCCGTGTCTTATGCTCCCGACAACGTGCGCGTGAATTCCGTGCATCCCGGTCTCATTCGCACTCCGCTTGTCACGGCCCAGTCTGAGGAAATGAACAACGGCATCATCGGGAATACGCCTATGGGTCGGATGGGCACTCCGGAGGAAGTCGCTCAATGCTGCCTCTTCCTGGCGAGCGACGACTCCTCGTTCGTCACCGGCAGTGAGCTTGTTGTCGACGGCGGCTATCTCGCCCAGTAATTCACCGAACCCAAGGATACCGAATGGAAGGGATGAAGAGCCAGATCGAGCCGACGAACAAGCACGGCGGAAGCTGCAAGACCTATTTCATGGTCCTCAAGGAGTCGATGCGGGTCATGACCGAAGGGGCGTATTTAGAATATGTCTCCGAGTTCGAGATCGCCGCAGGCACTCATCTGAAGCCGCATCGGCACAACACCCATGAGTACTACATGCTCAAGTTTCCACTGGTAGGATGAATGTCGCGAAGAACCTGTTTTCGCATCTTCAGCGCGGGTTCCGGGCCAAAGGCCCCGTGGCGTCCCTGAAAACCATGTCATTTCACGGCGTGGCGAGTGCCGCGATGGTCTATGACGACCAGCCCATTGTCGATCACTTCCGCAGGATAGATGATCGCAGGATCATGGGAGCGATGACGACCCAGGGAGATGATCGCATTTACTTCTTCGAACTCGAACGGATTGATGAGCCGTGAGCGCTGATTGCTTGGGCAGGGCTTGAATTTCCCGGAGCCAGCTATCACCTATCGCCCACTACCCGTTTTGATGACCGCTTACCGAGCAGCTTGTCTGTCGCGTGCGGTTGTCCGGGTCTGACAGGGCGCTCCCCGCAAGGGTCGAGCGCCCTGCTCATTTTAGCTGGCGTGCCGTTCGCTCATGTCAAAGACGGCGGCATTATCCTGAACCTCGCGAAGGCCCTTGTAGGATGCGTGGCGCAGACTGCCGTCGTGGGTCCAGCCGCGGAAATCGATCTCGGCAATCAGCGTCGGCTGCGCGAATACCAGGTTCTTTCCTTTGAGCGGCACGACCGGCTGTTTTGTCTTGAGCTTGTCGAGCGTCTTGCGCAGGTACTCGGCATCCTTTGCGTTGAACCCGGTTCCGACCGACCCGACGTAAACCCAATCATTCCCGTTTCGGCCGGCAAGCAGCAAGCTGCCGAGGCCGCCGCGGGCCGACGCCGACTGCTCATAGCCGACTATCATGAAGCTCTCGCTCTGCACGCATTTGATCTTCAGCCAATCACCGGTGCGGCCCGATCGATAGGTGCTGTCGCGATGCTTGGCGATGATACCTTCCAGCCCGATGGTGCAGGCATGCTCCAGGAGCTTGGTGCCGTCGCCGCTGACCTCCTCGGACAGTTGGATCGCGCCGCCGGCGCCGGCGAGCAGATCTTCGAGCAGATGTCGTCTCACAGAGAGCTCCGTCCCCGTCAGATCGTGGCCGTCGAAATAGAGGAGGTCAAAGGCATAGAGGATGGATTCCGTCGATGTCCGCTTGCCGCCGCGTCCGCCCAGTGATCGCTGCAGAGCCCCGAAATCCGATCGGCCCTGCTCGTCGAGCACCACCGCCTCGCCATCCAGAATGGCTGTCCCGACACCCAGATTCTTGGCTGCGTCTGCGATTGCCGGAAACCGGTGCGTCCAGTCATGGCCGCCGCGCGTGATGATGCGAACCCCCTTCGGCTCGATATGGATCGCCAGCCGATAACCGTCCCACTTCACCTCATAGGCCCAGTCCGGACCGACCGGCGCTGTTGTCTTCAACAGCGCCAGGCATGGCTCGATACGATCAGGCATCGGATCGAACGGCAGGTTCGGCTGGGCTGGATCGCGCCGCCGGCGTGGCTGAGACTTGGCGACCTGGTCATCCTGGAGCAGCGGTTTGGCACGTCTGCTCATTTACCGGACCGGCTTTCCGCAGCGACCGACTTGCGCAAAGCATCCATGATGTTGACGACGTTGTTGGGTGTCGGTGACGAGGCGGGAGCCTTGGTCGTGCTCTTCGACGGCTTCTTGAGCGCCTTCTTTTTCGTATTGATGATGTCGAGAAGCCGATCCTGCACGGGGTCAATGACCAGCTTCGGCGTCCAGTCCTGGGTCTGCTTTTTGATCAGTTGCTGGATGAGCGGCATCATGTCGGAATCTGCCTTTTCATCGCCAATGCCCTCGAAATAGGTTTCTTCATCCCGGACCTCGTCACCATAGCGCAAAGTCCAGAGAACGATACCTTTGCCGCGTGGCTCGATCATGACGGCGCGTTCACGACGGGTGATGACCAGCTGAGAAATGCCGACCATGTTCTGCGATGCCATCGCATCGCGGATGACGGAGAAGGCCTCCTGACCGACCGGATCGTTGGGGGAGAGATAGTAGGGTGTATCGAGCCAGACCCATTCGATGCTGTCGCGCGGCGTGAAGGTCGAGATATCGATCGTCTTGGTGCTGTCTAGCGCGACATTCTCGAGCTCCTCGTCTTCCAGGATGATGTATTCGTCCTCACCGCGCTGATAGCCTTTGACTTCGTCCTCTTCCTTGACCTCTTTGCCGGTGACGGAATCGACGTAGTGGCTGACGACGCGGTTTTGAGTCTCGCGATTGAGAGTATGGAAACGGACCTTCTCGTTCTCGGAGGTCGCCGGCATCATCTGCACCGGACACGTGACCAGCGAGAGCTTGAGATAGCCTTTCCAATAGGGACGAACTGCCATGGCGAACTCCTTCGATCAGCCGGCCCGGCGCGTCGCCGCGGCGGCCTTGGGCTTTGCCACAGGCTTTGCAGCTTTCTGGCGAACGGCGCCCTTGTTGACGTTTGCAGCAGTGCGTTTGGGTTGGGCCTCGTTTGCACCGAGGCCAGCGCTTTCGCGCAGCGCCTGCAGAAGGTCGCTGGGTTTCGAGGCCACCGGTGCCTTCCTCTTCGGCAGCGAACGGCCCTCGATCTTGGCTTTCACGAGTTCGGCGACGGCAGCCTCATAGCGGTCGTCGAACGTGCTCGCGTCGAAACTACCCTTCTTGGTGCCGATGATGTGTTCGGCAAGTTCCAGCATTTCGCCTTCGATCTTGAGGTCGGGCATGTCCTCGAAGGCTTTCGCCGACGAGCGGACCTCATAATCGAAGTTGAGCGTGTTGGCGATAAGGCCTTTGCCGTGTGGGCGAATGAGAACGGTGCGCATGCGGCGGAAGAGAACCGTCCGGGCGATGGCTGCGACCTTTTCGTTTTTCATGCCATCGCGCAGAAGCACGAAGGCATCCGACCCCATCTTGTCCGGCGCCAGATAGTAGGGCTTGTCGAAGTAGGTCGTGTCGATCTGTGAGCAGGGGATATAGGCTTCGATGTTCAGCGTCTTGTTGCTCTCGGGCACGGCTGCGGCGACTTCATCCGGCTCCAGGACGATATACCTGCCGTTGTCGATCTCATAGCCCTTGACCTGGTCGTCGCGCTCGACAGGCCTGCCAGTCTCGCTATCGACAAACTCGCGTTTGACCCGGTTTCCTGTTTTCCGGTTGAGCGTGTTGAATGCGATCCGCTCCGACGAGGAAGCGGCCGTATAGAGCGCCACAGGGCAGGAGACCTCTCCGAACTTGATGAAGCCTTTCCAGTTCGCTCTTGGGCTAACCATGACCCCGATACTCCTGACGCAACCAATGCGATTCAACCGAATCAGCGGGCGAATCGTTCCGAGTCAAAATGAATCATTTTCAATGACTTAGCTGGCAGCGGCCGCTCGCATTGCGAGTCGCCGATTAGCGTCTTGATTCGCATGCATCTTTTGGCGTTCACGCGCGTTTCTAGGAGGAACAACCTCAAGGGAGTCCTGCCATGAACAAGCGTGAACTGATCGATACCGGTCCCGACAAACGCTATATCCGTCGCGATGAAGATGGCAAGTTCAAGGAAAGCGTCGATGTCTCGCGATCTCTGTCGGCCGATGCGCGTCACGATGCGAAGAATGACGCCCAGCCGGGCCAAGGTGGTAAAGGCGATCGCAAGCGCTAATGTCAGATGAAACTCGCCACCTACAATGTCAACGGCATCAACGGCCGTCTCGACGTGCTGCTGCGCTGGCTTGGTGAGGCGGCACCAGATGTCGTGTGCCTGCAGGAACTGAAAGCCCCCGACAACAAGTTTCCACGTCGAGAACTTGAGCGCGCCGGCTACGGCGCAATCTGGCATGGCCAGAAATCCTGGAATGGAGTGGCCATTCTAGCGCGTGAGCAGGATCCGCTCGAAACGCGGCGTGGCCTGCCCGGCGATCCGGATGACACGCACAGTCGCTACATCGAGGCGGCAATCGACGGCGTTATTATCGGTTGCCTCTATCTACCAAACGGTAATCCCGCGCCCGGACCGAAGTTCGACTACAAGCTTCGCTGGTTCGAACGGTTGCACGACTATGCCGCGGAACTGCTCGAACTAGACATTCCAGTCGCTCTCGTCGGCGACTTCAATGTGATGCCGACCGACCTCGATGTCTACAAACCTGAACGGTGGCGCGATGACGCGCTGTTCCGACCGGAAGTAAAGTCAGCCTATGCCGCACTCGTCGAGCAAGGCTGGACCGATGCGGTGCGGCACCTCCATCCGAATGAGCGGATCTACACATTCTGGAAGTATTTTCGAAATGCCTTTGCCCGTGACGCCGGATTGCGGATCGATCATTTTCTGTTGAGCCCTGGCCTGGCAAAGACGCTCAGGGCCGCCGGTGTTGACAAGTCAGTACGGGCGCTTCCGCACACGAGCGACCACGCCCCGGTTTGGATCGACCTCGACATCTGAGCTTGCTTCCGGACTCACATTTATTGAGCTTGGCGGAAACAGGCGGTTTGTTCTGGTAATGTTCTTATGATACGGTACGCCGCATGAGAAAGTAATGATGAGGTCAGCCATGTCGAGGCTTTTTGCAGTCGTCCGAACGGCCGGGGAGATCGCAACACATTTTGGCGTCGATGAGGCGGCGGCGATTACCGTGCCACCAGAGACCATCGAGGGTACCGCAGGGCTGGTCGTCTTTGAGAACGATGGGCGTCGGGTGCTCAAAGCGATGCCCTGGGGCTTCCCGCGGCATACGAAAGAGACGCGTCTGAATGGCGGGCCACCGAGTCGCATTGGTCTCGTCGCGGACCTCACCAACCCAATGTGGGAACGCCTCGTCGTCGAACCGCGCTACCGCTGTCTCATTCCTATCACCCACTTTGCAAATCCCGAAGGCGAGCCCGGGAAAAAGACGCGGGCCTGGTTTTCGGTCAAGGATGAACCGTTGATTGCCTGGGCGGGGTTTTGTCGCAACACGCCGGAGTTCGGGCCGGTGTTCGCTGGCATGACAATGGATACCAACAAGC
>NZ_JBFUFF010000059.1:0-43370 GCF_056403555.1 Rhizobium sp. P2_G2 | reverse complement strand
GTCACGGGTTTGTGACGTCGCTCCACCCTATCCGGGTGTCCTTGGTTTTCAACTACAAAAACCGACCACGCTTCTGCGGTCGCACGGCCCTGCGGCCGACGGCGTACTGCATATCGTAGACGTGGCGATCGACGATATTATTCGCCAACTGCCCGGCAAAATCTTGCCGTTCGCCACTCCACTCGTTTTTTCACGCAAGGTGCGCCGACAGCGAAGGCACTTACTTACATGGGGAGATGAAGAGTTTCCCCGATGCATCCTTATAGTAGCAGTTGCCAGGCTGGGATTTGACCTTTCCTACAAGCGCAGGCCCTTCGGGCGCCTTCGCCGGCGTCGTCGTGCAGCCAGCGGCCAAGAGTGCGGCGGCAAGTACCATTCCAATGCGTATCATACGCCCCTCCACCATGATTTCCTCAGTAAGGCGACACAGAATGCCAATCGAACATAGCATCCGGCAACCTGACTGGAAAGGCAAAAGGGCAAAACCTACTCTACGGGATTTACCTATCGGCCTTGGATAAGTATCTACTCGACAATGCATGCACATGCTGTAACCTGGATTACTGCATAAGCTTGGAAATACCGGTAGACCGCGCGATCGGCTCGTTATTTTCCACGTCTCGCTATGGCTGCGATGCACAGGATCGACGACAGTTTCAGCATCAGGAGAAGCGAGATCCGCAAATCGCGCAGGACGCGATTCTGGCGGCGGTTGACGCTTGTCATGCTCGCGGCGATCGTCTGCTCGGGCGGGCTTTACGGCTATTTCGCCTGGCGTGGGCAAGCAACAGACAGCGACGTGACGGATGACAACCAACCCTCCGAAGCCGAGATGCTCGCGGCTTACGCGCCCGAAATCATCGATCTCGCCGGCTCGCCGCTGAGGATCGAGCTTCCCGATGATGCAACGGCGTCCTCGCGGCTGCGCTGGTATGCCGCGCCGGCCGATCTGGCGAAATATGGCGTCGACGGCAGTGTCGCGGTGCTGCATGAACGCATCCTGCCGACCAGCACCCAGCTGATGCTGAAAATACCGTCAACACAGCGCGATTTCGCCTTCTTCGAAGCCCAGAAAGTCGCTAGACCGCAGCCTGTCCAGCCTGACTCAAAATCCTTTGCCCATATCGCCAAGGACACCAGGACGGACGACGCCGGCGAGCAGCCGACCGCAAAAGCCGAGCAGATCTCGACAAACGCCACCGATGCCGGCACCGACCGTGACGATTGGGGCGAACTCAACGGTTCCAACCTGGCCCCCGGCGAGAGCAAGTGGAAGAAGACTGCCATCGAGGACAATGTCTCGACCGCCTATGTCATCCCGGAGGCAAGCCGCCAGCGCGCCACGACCGATCGCATCCTGCAGGTCACCGGCGATGTCGAACTCACCGATTTCCTCACCAAGAGCGATATCAATCCGGTGATCGCCAAGTTTGCCGGCGACGCGGTTTCGACGCAGTTTTCCTTGACCCAACTGACAGCCGGTTCCGTGGTGGCGCTACGCTTTGCCCAGCAACCCGGTGCGGGCACCGGAAAAAGCCGGCTGGTGCAGATCGCCCTTTACGAGCCGGGCAAATATATCGGCGCGCTCGCCGCCAGCCAGGACGGCACCTTCATGCCTTCGGTCGATCCCTGGGCGGACAAGGACCTGTCGGCGGTGAAGAAGCCCGAGGACCAGCCGCAAGTGGTGCAGAAGTACCGGCTGATCGACGGTGTCTATTCGGCGGCGATCCGCAACGGCATCGGCACCCGTATCGCCGGCGAGGCGATCATGCAGCTTTCCAAGAGTTATGACCTTGCCGAATATGCCAATGAATCAGACTGGGTAACGCTGCTTTACGCCGCCTCGCCGCGCGAACAGGACGGCAACCGGACCAACATGCTCTATATCAGCATCGACAGGGCAGACAGTTCGATCAAATGCTACGTAACGCTGCTCACCGACACGCATAATTTCGGCTGTTTCAACGAGAATGGCACCACGAATGCGACCACGGCGCAGAACGGCATGGTCATGCCGGTCGAAGGCGTCATGACCTCGGCCTTCGGCCCAAGGCTGAATCCGGTGCTGAAGAAGGTGCTGTTGAACAAGGGCGTCGATTGGACGGCGCCGATCGGTACGCCGGTGCGGGCGGCCTATGCCGGTACCGTCGAATTCGTTGGCGACAAGGGCAATCTCGGCAACTATATCCAGCTCGATCATGCCAGGCATTTCGAAACCAGCTATGCGCATCTTTCCGCGTTTGCGACCGGCCTGAAGGTGGGAATGAAGGTCAAGGCCGGCGACCTGATCGGCTATGTCGGCACCAGCGGTCATTCAACCGGCCCACATCTGCACTTCGAAGCCTATCGCAACGGCCAGGCCGTCGATCCCCTGCAGATGAACGTCGCCGAAGTCGGCAACGATGCGCAGGCGGTCCAGGACCTGATCAACCGGATCATTCATGTCGAAAGCGGCGGCAAGAGCGATGCGAAGAACCCACGCTCCTCCGCGACAGGTCTTGGCCAGTTCATCGATTCGACCTGGATCCGGATGATCAGCTCGTATCGGCCGGAACTGATGAGCAGCCTGTCCAGGGCGCAGGTGCTGGCGCTCAGGACCGATCCGACGATCTCGCGTGAAATGCTCGGCAATCTGGCACGCGAAAACGAGGATTATCTGAAATCCCGCGGCCATCCGATCACGGCAGCACATCTCTATCTCGCCCATTTCCTCGGTCCGGGCGGGGCCGACCTGATCCTGAGTTCGTCGGGGACGGCGCTCGTCTCCACCATTGTCGGCGCCGACGTGATGAAGGCCAATCCGCATCTCAACGGCATGACCGTCAACGATATCAATGCCTGGACGGCGCGGGTCATGGGACGAAAAGTCGCCAAGACGGCCGAGGACGAAGCCGACCAGGCACCGCAGAAGGTACCGATCGCACCACCTGCGGACTATGTCGCCTACAAGGGCTACATTGAGCAGATCCTCAAGCTCGCCATCACCGCATCGGGATAAAGGTGCCCGCTACGCCGCAGCCTTTACCGTCCGAGGCAGCCCGCCATGCAGGTCGAGGCAGCGCTGGAACCAGTCGCTGACCGGATCGTCGGCCTTGAGCAGCGGCTTCGGCGAGGCGACGCGAGCCCATTGCAGCGCGCCGAACAGGATATAGTCGGCGAAGAGCGGGCCGTCGCCGCCGAGATATTTCTGAAAGCGCAGCACATGCCGCATAGGCTCGAGCTTGGCGGCGAAGGCGGCCGCCTCGTTCTCCCAATCGCCGGAGATCTCCTCCAGTGTGCGGCCGAGACGCACCTCGCGGCTTTTGCGAAAGTAGGCCTGGTCCTCAGGCGCCAGCACGTCATGGATATCCTTGACGATGATCCGCATCAGCGCCGCCTGGACGACGAACTGCGTATAGCCTTCGATGCCGCGGCTCAGCGACTTGCCGCCCTCGCCGCCGAAGAGACTGGGACGGTCGGGATAGGTCTCCTCCAGGTAAACCGCGATGTCGAAACTGTCGCGGACCAGGCGCCCATTGTCGTCGAGCACCGGCACCGTGGGCGAAAAACCGCCCTCGATCTTCGGAATCTCGGTAAACGGCGTCGGCCGCTCCTCGAACTCCAGCCCCTTGTGATGCAGCGCCATGACGATCTTCCAGGAATGCGGGGAAAACCGCCGCGCCGCATCGGCACCACACAAAGTATAAAGCACTCTCGCCATCACCGCCTCCTGATCGTTCGTGCGCGATAGTTGAGCGCAAAGGCGCTGTTTCGGCAATTCAAAAAATGTCATGCAAACCATCTGGAAAAGTCGATTGATCCGGCCGCAAAGGCATGAATGAATGCCGCCAAAACCCGTCAAGGAATTTGTCATGAAAACCGATTTCCAGATGTTTGCCGCCTATAACAGCTGGGCGAACGGCGTCGTCTATGCCGCGGCAGATGACTTGTCGCCCGAAGAGTTCAACGCCAGCAAGGGCGCCTTCTTCGGCTCGATGATGGGCACGCTCAATCACCTCCTCTGCGCCGACCGCATCTGGATGCGCCGCTTCACCGGCGAGGGCGAAGCGCCCAAGKCGCTCAACACCGTGCTTYTCCCGGAACTTTCAGCGCTCAAGCAGGCACGCGACGCCGAGGACGCCCGCATCAGCGCATGGATCGATAGCGTTGATGAAAGTATGTTCGGCGAGAATTTCACCTATACGCCGATCAGCACGCCCGAGCCGGTGACGCAGAAGCTCGGCTCTGCCGTTTTTCATTTCTTCAACCACCAGACCCATCACAGGGGGCAGTGCCATATGATTTTGACTGCGCTGGGCAAGCCTTCAATCACACTCGACCTAGTGGCTTTCCAGCGTGTTGCCGGCCAGCGGTGGCTTTGAAATTCCGCGCCAGTGGTCGGTTCGGCAAAACCGTCACTGGCGCGCTTTTGGCGCACACTGGTCAAAAAAAGGCAGCGCGACATAGGTTCTCAAGCGTCGCCGCAGCCTTAGAGTCCGTCCGGGACGTTTTCTTTTTGAATTCAGTCGCTTACCGTTTTTAGAGAATTCGCCTCAAATCATCTAACTTGCTGATATTGTGTATTTTTCTGGTCGAGGCGACTGAAAAATTCGGGAACTGGATTGGGATTTCCAAGCGATTTCAGTGGGTTGCTTCCGGACAGACTCTTAGAAAGATAATCCGGCGCATGTGGCGCGTACCGCATGGTCATCTCGAACCCGAGGCGGCGATGGCCGAGTTGGTTGGCAATCTCCATCCGTATCGACACCCTCCATACGCATCCAGCGGGCACAAGTGTGCCGGATCGAATAGAGCGTGACCGCTTCATCCAGCCCTGCCCGCCGACGAACGCCTCTCACACCCGTCTCAGGTCTCAGCATGGGCTTTCCGTGGAATTTGAAGAGCCGACCATCAGGATAGTCCTTGAAACGCCTGTAAACGTCGCTTGAGAGTTTCACGACAGGGCGGTGAGGTGGAAAGRCGAGCGCAGGCAGCATATGCGAAAGCTCTTCGAGGCGGCCAAATTCACGATTCGTAAATCCAACCGGATTGTTACAAAAAATTCATAAATCCGGCGGGAACTAATTCGGCTGCTCGGCAATTTTCAGCGTACGCGGACAAAAATGGGACAACGCGTGGCTGCCGACTGCCTTCTTATCGGTAACCCCGTATGGACCCTTTGGGAGGATTCCATGTTACTCATTCTGCGTAAACTGGCCGGCACGACGGCCATTGCCACCTCAATCGCGCTGTCGCTCAGCATTTCCGCCCATGCTTGCGGCATGTTGGGCTGYGGCGTTGATCGCGCCGTGCACGTAAAAATCCCGAACATTCCGAGGATTACGAAGCAGGCAACGAAGGTTGTTCAGCAGGCGTCCAAGGACGTGCACAACGGCTTTCACGAACTCGGCAAGGTCAAGATTCAAGTGGCAGTATCTTCGTCGCCCAGCAACAATCGCAGCGGCGAGATGATGACCGACAATGACACGACTCATGAGAACACCGGGGCCAACACGACTGCCGGCATTGTCCTGCCGTTGCTCATGCCGCTTAACATCAAGCCGGTCGAAGTTCCCAGAGATGGCTATTTCGAGAACGCAACGCCGAGCTGCGGCGATCACTGCCCGGTTACGTTGGACGACATTGCGAACGGCAAATTCGACAACCCCGGTTCAGACCTTCCCGACGCCAAGGATATCGACAGCCCGAACCGCTGGCATCCACCTGTGCAGCAGGAAAATTCACTGCCTGAATGAACCATTGCATTGAGTAGCTTTGGCTAGTTTCAATTTAACAGCTACCAACCCCGGGGGCATGCTCCCTGGGGTTGCTCATTTTAGCCTTATGTCAACGATCTGGCTGTCATCACCCAACACGCCTCAACGCACGAGCGTGTCAGATACCGCCTTCTCAATATCGATGCCGGCGTCCTCACCAGCCTTGATGAAGGCCTGCCAGGCTCTGGCTTCCGGCAGCTTGTTCCGTGTGTCATTGATGGATTTGGCGATAGCCTTGACGGCAGCCTTGAAGGCTCTGCCTTACGAATTCATTTTGCTGCGCTCCAGCCGACGCGGGCATCCTTGCGCCACTTCACGTCCGCCGGCTTCATCTCTCCCAGCACAGCAAGCGTCTCGCCGAAAAGTTCAAACCTGCGGTCCTTGCGATACTTTAGCAGCACCACTCTCTCGTCATCAGGCATTGCCGTCGCGTGCTTGATAAGCGCTTCATTTTCCAAAATGTCCCGCAGAAGGTTGCGCGTAACCATGCGCTCTTCCCTCAACTCGGCGAGTTCGATCATGGAAGCGCTCGCGGAGAGCCTCTGCTCAACACCCTTTTGGATTTCAACGTCCAACATCCGGTGTTTTCTGATAATATAGCAGAGGTTGATCGCAGTCAGAGTGACGGAGCATAGAACCAGGTACAGCATTCCGAATTTCCATTCGCCAACAGGTTACGCGATTGTTGACGGAAATGGTTAATGCGCTGGATATGAATCCGCTTCAGAGCGAAAATTAATCGATAAAAGATTTTAAGATGCTCGTCCTGATCGTCGACGGCGTGTTGGCCATCGACGCATCTATCTTCGATGAACGGCTTCATCCGAGAAGGCACATTCGCCACCTCGTCGGCAACAATTGAGCAAACATCGATGGTCATGCTCGCCTCTTTCAAGCGAGCGATGTATTGCAGAAGCCAAACCGCTGCCAATGCGGGATAACCTTCACGAAGATGCCGACATTCGCTTATGATTTCGCTCGCCACTGCGCACAGATTTTTGAAATTAACGTAAATATCGGATCGTATTTGACTTAAATGTAAAACACCTCAAATTAGAAAACTGTAACGGCCCCGCAAATCCGTTGCATGCTAGACAAATTCCCCCGACGCCATGACGGTGTCGGGGGATTTTTGTGAGGTCCCTGACCTTTTTCCGATTATGGCGGCTTGAGCGATCTGCTCGGCACGGCGGATGAAATTTATCCAGCTGAAGTTTTCTGACGCGAAATACAGAGTGCGGGGCAGCATTTTTGCTCGCTCGAAGCGACACTCGGCCAATCACAGGACTGTTCTCGAATTTCTTCGTCGCAGCTAAGATTTGATGGCACGGAGATCTCGCGACGAAGGGAGGCTCGGCGGACCTCAAGCCTCCCCTCTTACGCAGCGCACCTCTGTCCCTGCACAGCGCGCTATGCATATGGATATGAAGCTTCAGACAGTTTTGCGCAATGTTTTAGGGATAGGTGAAATTGCCTATTCTGAGATCTTTCCACAACAGATCTGAGAATAGAGAGGGGGAGGCCCGCCTGCCTCCCCCTTAACAAAGGCTCCGGAGCCCTCTTACAGACTGGAGTAAGCTTGACGTTATCTGCTTCGCGACTCAGTGCATAGAATCATTTCTGCAACACTCACAGCTATTTTAAGTTTCCATTATTTAACAAACGGCAAGAATGAGCATGTTTTGCCCGATTTTCAGCGGAAATTAGTCTTCAATACCTGCTCTCGGGTCGGAGACCCATTGCAGTGGATGACGCGGTGAAGACTGGCTTCCGTTCGCTCGCCTGTGAACGCGATGCTGAAAAACTGCAATCCGACCGTGGAGATTCAAAGCCCTTCCTCACCTCTGAAGAGGGAATGAATCTAAGTTTTCAGGCCGAGATGGCTGCATCAGAACCGACCGCCCTTGCATGAAGCGTCAACCGACCCTAACTTAGCATCCGAAATCCTGACCTCAGAAGAATCAGCAAATTCAATAAAATACACGCATTGCGTGATATACGGACGGAACCAACGTGGAAGAGCGGAATAATAATTCTGTTCTCCTCCATCGGTGCGGCTTGTTTCGTCTGTGCTGGGATCAGTTTCGGCCCGTGCCAGGTTCGCGGCGCGGGCCGCTTTTTTGCGGTTGCCAGGAATCCAGACCGGCCTCATCGGTGTGAGGGCAGCCCGTCGCCTCCTCCCCAAGCACGCCCCCTTTCATTTTTTTTGACAATTGTCAGGAACCCTGCAGACTCTCAAACGTTTATGAGCCTGGCGGAATAAGATGCGGGGCGGAAGATGAACTTCCAATTCTATCTCAAAGGCGGGATCGTGCCCGCCGTCTACGATTTCGACATGACCGACACAGGCATGCTCTATCCGAGTGCCGCTCAGGCGTCGCGGAGCAAGGGCTGCGTCATGATTTTGCTGGAAAACAGCGGCGGCGGGCCTACCTTGGAGCAGGTTGCGACCATCAACCAGCTCTGCACCATCAATCCCGAATGGGAAAGCACCTTCTTCTTCGAGACAAAAACTGCCCTGGCCGGTTAGTGCGGAACCTTCGGAACTTTGGGTCGTTAGGCTGTCAAGTTGAAGCTCGGCATCTTGTCCCCCCAAAGCCGAGTGGTGCGAGAAGCCCACCCCCTGGCCCCTCCAGGCGGTGGGCTTTTTCACGCCGCAGGACGGGGTAGTTTCACTCCTGTATTCCACCCGGAAACGCCAGCCTCCTGATGTCAGATCATCCGATGGAGAAATGAGCGTCAGCCGAACATGCTGCACCGCAGCTTGAAACTTCCCTCCCGCCGGATTTTAGGCTAAAGGCGCGGGCATGATCACCATTACCGAACTTTCGGCCCGCATTGCCGGCCGCCTCCTCATCGACCATGCCAGTGTCACGCTTCCAGCGGGCACGAAGGCTGGGCTCGTTGGCC
Organism: Rhizobium sp. P2_G2; assembly: GCF_056403555.1. NCBI lineage: Bacteria > Pseudomonadati > Pseudomonadota > Alphaproteobacteria > Hyphomicrobiales > Rhizobiaceae > Rhizobium > Rhizobium sp. P2_G2. The sequence continues at coordinate 34,704 of NZ_JBFUFF010000059.1, read as the reverse complement.
GCAACGGCGCGGGTAAATCCACGCTGTTCAGGATCATCACCGGCGAAATGGCGCCGGAGACCGGCTCCGTGCAGATCCCCAAGCAGGCGCGCATCGGCCAGGTGGCGCAGGAAGCGCCAGGCACGGATGAATCACTGATCGAAATCGTGCTTGCCGCCGACAAGGAGCGTGCTGCGCTGCTCAGCGAAGCCGAGACGGCCACAGATCCGCACCGCATAGCCGAAATCCAGATCAGGCTTGCCGATATCGACGCCTATTCGGCCGAGGCGCGCGCCGCCTCGATCCTCGCCGGCCTTGGTTTTGATGAGGCCGCACAACAGCGGCCGGTCAAAAGTTTTTCCGGCGGCTGGCGGATGCGCGTGGCACTCGCCGCCGTGCTGTTCTCCGAGCCCGATCTTCTCCTACTCGACGAGCCGACCAACTATCTCGACCTCGAAGGCACGCTCTGGCTCGAGGACTATATCAAACGCTACCCGCACACGGTCATGGTCATCAGCCACGATCGCGACATGCTGAATTCTGCGGTCAATGCGATCGTGCATCTGGACCAAAAGAAGCTCACTTTCTACCGCGGCACCTATGACAGTTTCGAGCGGCAGAAGGCGGAGGCCGAAGAGCTGCAGATGAAGGCCAAGGCCAAGAATGATGCGGCGCGAAAACACCTGCAAAGCTTTGTCGACCGCTTCCGCGCCAAAGCGACCAAGGCCAAGCAGGCACAGAGCCGCATCAAGGCACTGGAGCGCATGGGGACGGTCGCAGCGGTGGTCATCGACCATGTGCAAGGTTTCAGGTTTCCAGATCCGAAGAAGGAAGCGGCTTCGCCGATCATCACCGTCGATGGCGGTTCGGTAGGCTATACGGCCGGCAAGCCGATCCTCAAGGGCATGTCGCTTCGCATCGACACGGACGACCGCATTGCGCTGCTCGGTTCGAACGGCAACGGCAAATCTACCTTCGCCAAATTCATCTCGGGACGTTTGAAGCCGGAGGCTGGTCGGTTGACTGTGGCGCCGGGCTTGAAAGTGGGTTTCTTTGCCCAGCACCAGATCGACGACCTGATGCCGGAAGAAAGCGCTGTCGCGCATGTGCGCAGACTGATGCCGACCGATCCGGAGGCAAAGGTCAGGGCGCGGGTGGCGCAGATGGGGCTTTCGACCGCCAAGATGGATACGCCGGCCAAGGACCTGTCCGGCGGCGAGAAGGCCCGGCTGTTGATGGGTCTTGCCGCTTTCGACGCGCCGAATCTCCTGATCCTCGACGAACCGACCAACCATCTCGACATGGATAGCCGCCGGGCTTTGATCGAAGCGCTGAACGATTATTCCGGCGCCGTCATCCTCATCGCCCATGACCGGCACCTGATCGAGGCGACCGTCGACCGGCTCTGGATCGTCAAGGACGGCACCGTAAAACCGTTCGATGGCGACCTGGACGAATATCGCGACCTCGTCGTCGGTGCGGGCAGGAAGGCGAAGAAAAAGGAAGAGGCGGCTGCCCCAGCGGCCGAACCGGTCAAGGCTGATCCGGCGCGGCGCACCAATCCGAGCTTGCTCAAGAAGAAGGTGGACGAACTACAGTCACTGATGAGCCGGATCGAACGACTGATCCAGGGCATCGACACCGAGCTTGCGGACCCGGCGATTTTCGCCAGGAACCCCAACCGCGTCACCGAACTGACTGTCGCACGCGCCAATGCTGGAAAGAAGCTGGCCGATACCGAGGAGGAGTGGCTGCAGCTTTCACAGGAGTTGGAGACGGCGGCAAGCTAAACATCAGAACCGATTCGGGCAGAGCGCCTTGAACTGGTCGATGGCGACGTCGTAGCCGCTTGCCGTGCTGCCGTCGAGTTCTGAATTGTCGTTGTCATCTGTCTCGCGCAGCACATAGTCGGTGTTCGACGCGGTGTCGGCAGACTTGCGCCGTCCTTGAAACACATATTGGGCGCCGTAAAACGTTGTGAACGTGCCTGCGTTGCAATCGGCGGTGATCGTCAGTTGCAGCTCCTGCTTCAGTTCCTGCTTGACGCATTCTGGATCGGTGGTCATCTCATATTCGCGGCAGAAGTTCTCCGCATTGGCAAGCGTGTGCTCGGTGACGATCACGGCATGCTGCGTACCGATGCCCTGGCGGCTGCGAACCGTGACTTCCATCCCTGCCCGTGAGCCGTAGTAGAGAATGTCTTCTGCATCAGGCAGTGGGGAACTGTCATCCTGGGCGATCGACTGCAGTTCCTGTAGCGTCTGGTTCTGGATATCGGCAATGCATTTGACGTCGCTGCCGCAGGCTTTTCGTTTGGCAAGCATCTCCTGGGCCTTGGCACGAGCGGTGCGCTTGCCTGCCGCATGAACCGCGGCCAGATAGGCCTGGTTCACCATGTCGTCCGCCTGCAGCAGCGATGGATTGGCGCAAATAGCGATTTCGTCCGCGCTTGCAGCCTTGCCGCAGTCGAAGCTGGCCGCTTGCGCCTGGCCGCACAAAAATGCCGCCGACAAAAACACTGATATCCGCATCCACATGACAATCTTCCCAAATGCAAAATCCAACTGGCCGCTTGGCAATGTTATTACGGTCAAGCGTCGCCGGCAAACACCTGTCCAGCACGGACATGCCTTCGGCAGTTCGCAACAGTGAGCCAGCGTTCAGATGGACGTCGCCGAAGGCCGGAATATTCGCGGCAAGAGGCAATCATGCCTTATTATGCACCGCTCGACCAGCTTTTGTTGTCCGCAGAGCTTGATCTGTTCCGACAGCAGGCCAAGGCTTGAACACGGTGCCCGCCAGTTCGACAAACCCCGCCCGCAAAGCTATTGTGGCCGCAGGGAATCATTGACACCGGACGGAACCATGACAGCCGAAAAGCCTGCCGCGTCGACGCATGACAAGACGGGATCGAGCGGGGTCAACACACCGCGGCAGCAGCGGCTGCGTGATCTGCATGACCGGATCGGCGGTCAGTTGCCGACACCGATCTGGAACCTCAACAATTCGCTGTTGTTCTCCGACCGGTTGTCGATCTCGCGCATCCTCTATTTCGACAATCTTTACCGGCAGATCGTCGGCAATACCGGCGTGATCTGCGAATTCGGCGTGCTCTATGGCGCGACCCTGTCACTGCTCGCCAATCTGCGCGGTATCCACGAACCCTATAATTTCCTGCGCCGGATCATCGGCTTCGACACGTTTTCCGGCTTCAACAGCGAACTCACCGAAGCCGAAAAAGCACAGGGCTGGGAAGCGGGCGATTTCAGCACGCCTGAGGACTATGAGCAGACGCTCGCCGAACTGCTCGATGCCCACGAGGCCTATTCGCCGATCAACCACAAGCGCAAGTTCGAACTGGTGAAGGGCGACGTGACGAAGACGTTCGACACCTGGCTGGAAGCCAATCCCAGCACCGTCGTCGCCATGGCGATCTTCGACATGGATGTCTACCAGCCGACGAAGCACGTGCTGGAGCGGATTATCCCGCGCATGCCGAAGGGCGCGATCCTCGCCTTCGACGAGCTCAATTATCCGCTCTTCCCGGGCGAGACCGTGGCGCTGCACGAAGTGCTGGGCATCCACAATCTCCGCCTCAGGACCGATCCGCACAATGCGGCGCAGGCGTGGTGCGTGATCGAATAGATCAGGCTCCGCCCGACCAGCTCTTGTCGTCCGTCGCGGCCGGTTGGCCGGTGGAGATGGCGCTCTTGCGGGCATGATCGAAGATCTCGTGCAGGCGTTGCTCCTGCGTGCGGTCGAGATTGGTGCGCAATATGGTGCCGCCATAGCCCGCCATGGCTTCGATCACCCGATCAGAACTGGCGCGGTCGGCAAGCACGAAGAGTGCCGCCTGGCCCGGCCGCAGCACTGAGCCGACATCGCGCATGAAATCGTCATTGATGCCGTAGTCCGAAAGCGCACCGGCGAGCGCGCCGGAGGCGGCACCTGCCGCCACGCCGATCAGTGGATTGAAGAACAGGATGCCGGCGAGCAAGCCCCAGAAGGCACCACCGCTGGCCCCCACCGCCCAGAGATTGACCATCTGGTGCAGCTTGATCTGGCCATCCTCTTCGGCGGTGGCGACCACGGCGTCGCTGACAGTAACGAGATATTCCTTGGAGAGCTTGAAGAGGCCTGTGCGCGCTGCCTCTGCCTGCTGCTGGCTTTCATAACCGAAGACGATGAGTTCGGACATTGGCTCTCTCCTTTTGCCGATCGCTGATCGAGGCATATGAAACGATGATGAAAGCTGTGCGACAATAGCCGGCGCTCTCACCCCAGCTCAAACGTGGTGATGCCGAAAATCTTTGCAAGCGGCAGCGCCGGCGCGTCGCCACGATACATGCGCGCAGTCTCAAAGACGCTCGTCATGCCGTGACGTTCCGAAAGTGCACGGGCTGCCGCATTCGGCTCGGGGATATCGAGATAGATCGTGCCGCCGCCGGCCAGATGGACAAGATGGAGGAAGAGCCGCTCCGCAGTCGCCTCGTCGTCGGCAAAGAGCGGGCCGACCTTATGACCCTCGCGGCAAGCGCGGATCGTGCCCAACGCGGCGATTTTGCCATCGCGGATCAGGCAGGCACTGTGGCGTGTCGCCGTGTCCGTGTACCAGGCCGCGGCGAACCGTGGCCGAGCCGAGGGATTCATGGCGGCGTCATAGGCCAGGACCGCTTTCTGGTGAATGGGTGTGATGGTGGCAAAATCGGGATCAGCGGCACCCTGCCCGATCACACCACCAAAGCGCCAGTTGGCATGGGCGTAGACAAAGCCGGACTTCCGGTAGTTGGCCTGCTGGGCGACGACGCCGTCGAGCCCGATTGCACGCGCCCCGCTACGCTCAAGCACCGATCGCCACAGGCTGTAGCCCATGCTTCGCCCGCGATAGGCGGGATCGACGATGTAAAATCCGAGAAAGGCATAGCCTGATTGATGGTGCACGAGCGAGATCGCTGCGGTCATGCGCCCCTCAGCCTCCCCCACCCAATATCCTTCGGGATCGGACAGGCGGAATGGAACGAGATCGTCGTGGCCGGGATTCCAGCCTTCCCGCGCCGCCCATTCGATCATGGTCGCGACTTCGTCCGCCGTTGCCTGCCTTATCCGATAATCCTGCATCGATGCCACCCTTGCCGATGACGCTCAAACGACCATACTGCCAGTAAGAATGCCAGAGCCTCTGCCAGGGCTGCGCCGATTTTCATGCATTCGACCGCTTGCCGAAATTCAATGTTCTGCTAAACATCGCCAACAATAATCATACTTTTGGGAGAGAGACATGGCCCCCATCAAGCTCGGTATCGTCGGCGTCGGCAAGATCGTCCGCGATCAGCACCTGCCGTCGATCGCAAAGAATCCGGATTTCGAACTGGTGGCGACGGCCAGYCGTCACGGCACGGTCGACGGCGTTCCGGCCCATAAGACGATCGGCGAAATGCTCGCCGCCCATCCGGAGATCGACGCCGTGTCGCTCTGCATGCCGCCGCAATTCCGCTACGAGGCCGCCGCCGAAGCGCTCGCCGCCGGCAAGCATGTCTTCCTCGAAAAGCCGCCGGGTGCGACGATTTCCGAAGTCGAGGACCTGCAGCGGATGGCCGATGCCAAGAAAGTGTCGCTGTTTGCCAGCTGGCATTCGCGCTATGCGCCCGCCGTCGAGCGGGCCAAGGCGTGGCTGGCCGCTTCGCCGATCAAATCCATGACCGTGACCTGGAAGGAAGACGTACGCCACTGGCATCCGGGCCAGGCCTGGATCTGGGAGCCGGGCGGTCTCGGCGTGTTCGATCCGGGCATCAATGCGCTGTCGATCGTCACGCATATCCTGCCCAAGCCGATTTTCATCACGGCCGCCGAACTCGAATTCCCGGCAAACCGCGATGCACCGATCGCCGCGAGCCTGACCTTCTCCAATGCCGACAAACTACCGGTGAATGCGGTATTCGACTGGCGCCAGACCGGCAAGCAGAGCTGGGATATCGAGGCGGAAACCGAGGCTGGCAAGATGCGGCTCGCCGATGGCGGGGCGCGGTTCTTCCTCGGCGACAAGCTCGAATTCGAGGCGCCGGAACAGGAATATCCGAACCTCTACAGGCGCTTCGCCGAGATTGTGAAGGCGGGTGTTTCGGATGCCGATATCTCGCCGCTGACACATGTGGCGGATGCTTTCATGCTCGGTCGCCGCAAGGTGGTCGAGGCGTTCCACGACTGAGCCGGTCGGGCGACGGCCTGTGCCAATTGGCGACAGGCCCCGCCCAGGAGCGCTGCGTTTAACCGAAACGCAAGCCTTGCCTGTTAGCCTCCCGGCGTTGTGCTTAGCGTCCGGAGCCTGTCTTGCCTCTCCGCTTATCGAATTATTGCCGGAACTTGGGCCGTGTTGTGGGCCGTGGATTGGCGCGCCTTGCAGGCAATCGTGAGGGCAATATTGCGCTCACCTTTGGTTTGCTATCCATGCCGATTCTGGTCGGCCTTGGCGTCAGCGTCGACTATGTCCGCGCCTATAACGTCCGCGTGAAGATGCAGGCTGACCTGGACGTAGCGCTGATTGCTGCGGTCAAGAAAGTCGACAGTCTCGACGAGGGACAGATCAAGACGGAAGTCGGCAACTGGTTCACCGCGCAGGCCAGCGACAACCAGGCCAGCTACACGCTGCTGGTCGATACGATGGTGATCAGCAAGACCAACAGGACGATCAACGCGGTGGCGACCGGCGTGGTACCGACGGTCTTCCTCGGGCTGGCCAACATCAATTCGGTGAATGTCTCCGTCGCGACGTCGGTGGCGGGACCCGCGACATCCTATCTCAACGTTTATCTCGTCCTGGATAAGTCCGCATCGATGCTGCTCGCAGCGACGTCCTCTGGGCAGACCACGATGCAAAACTCGTCCGCCGGGTGCGTGTTTGCATGTCATGACGCGGAAAACGGAAGCCATCTTTATAATGGCGTCTACTATGCCAACAACTATACACTTTCCAAGGCCATGGGCGTGCAACTGCGCGCCGATGTGGCTGTCAGCGCCGCGAAGGAAGTCCTGGACCTGGTGACGGCGGCAGATCCGACGCAATCACGCATCAAGGTCGGCCTCTATTCGATCGGTGCGGATGCAACCCAGGTGCTGGCGCCCAGCAGCTCGATGACAACCGTAAAATCGACGCTGACGGATGATTCCAAGGGCTTGACCAGCGCCACGTCGCAGACGACGACCGATTTCCAGACCTCGCTCGCCACACTGGCCAGCCTCGTCGGTACGGCCGGCGACGGCAGTTCGGCGACGAAGCCGCTGAAACTCGTGCTGATGATGACCGACGGCGTCCAATCGCAGCGTCCATGGGTGACAAACAACCCCACGGGCACATGGAAGTGCACCTCGAAAATCAGCGGAACCTGCGTCAAATATAATACGGCCTATTTCCCGGACCAGTACAAGACCTCGCCGCTCAATCCGAGCTGGTGTGCCGGTTTGAAGGGAACCGGGATGACGCTTGGCGTGCTCTACACCGAATATCTGTCGATCGCTACAGACTGGGGTTATAACGGAACCGTTGGCGCCACAATGAAGACCAGCGGCTTCACCTCGCTCTGGGGAGGAACGATGCACACGGGTGTCAGCTCCTCGACCTCGCGCCAGGCTTACATTCCCTATGCCCTTGGCGACTGCGCCTCCAGCTCGGACATGTTCATTTCGGCAGCCGACCCCACTGCTATCGAATCGGGCCTTTCCTCACTCTTTCAGCAATATCTCGGGTCGGTGCGACTGACACAATAGGACAACGGCATGCGGATCTTTCGAMGTTTCATCACCAACAGAAAGGGCAGCGCAGCGATCGAATTCGCTATCCTGGCGCTGCCTTTCATGGTGCTGATCTTCGCCATCATCGAGATTGCGCTGATGTTCTTCATCGATTCAGGCCTCGATGCAGCGCTCCACAAGACAGTGCGACAGGTGCGTGTCGGCACGGCCAAGAATGCCTCGTGGAGCCTTGCGACCTTCAAGAGCACGCTGTGCGGCCAGTTGAGCTATTCTTTTTCCTGCAGCAGCAGCCTGCTGGTCCGCGCCGTCGTCGTTACCGATATGTCGTCGGTGTCGAAAACCAATCCGATCGTCAACGGCCAGCTCAGTGTGAGCGAAAACTTCAATATCGGCGGCTCCGGCGACTACGTGCTCGTCCAGGCCTTTCTGCCCTACGATCCCGTGCTGAAGCTCTACACGTTCGCCGGCGGGCGGCTGAATGACGGCCGCTACGTGCTGGGCGCGGCCGAACTCTTCAAGAACGAGCCCTTCTGATGCCGAAGCTTTTCCATAATCGCAACACGTGTGCAAAGAGCCGCCTGCGGCAGATCTGGGGCAGGCTTGCCCGCGACCGGCGCGGCGTGTCGGCGGTCGAGTTCGTGCTGATCTTCCCGCTGCTCGTCGGCCTGCTCGCAGGCACGGTCGATTTCGGGCAGGCGCTGATGGTGTCGCGCAAGATGGACCAGATCGTCAGCACGTTGGGCGATATGGTCTCGCAGAAATCGGCATGGACCACGTCCGATCTCGACGCGATCGTCACCGGCACGGCAACGATCATCCAGCCATTCGACAGTACCAACCTGCAGATCCAGATGACGGTGCTGGATGTGGCCACCAATCTCACCACCACGGTCAACTGGGCGCGTGCCTATCACACCACGGCGCTCACCAAGGGTTCTGCTTCACCGGTGACCATCCCCACCAATATCGCCGAGGCGGGCGTGCAACTGATTGCGGTGAAGGCTACCTATTCACTGACCACGCCGTTTTCCAGCCTGCTGAAACCGGTGACCGGCGTCACATCCTACTCCTACAGCAAGACCTATATCATGCGGCCACGTGTCAAGGACACGATCACGCTGAGCTGAGGCCGGGCCGATGGCAGTGCTTCGCATCGTCGCCAATTTTCAAGCCGCCGATCCGGGCGCGGCGCGACGGTTCTATGGCGAGATTCTCGGCCTGGATCCGGTCATGGATCACGGCTGGATCGTCACCTATGCGGCGGGCGGCAACATGATGCCACAGGTGAGCTTCGCCCGGGAAGGCGGATCGGGGACGCCGGTGCCGGACCTTTCCGTCGAGGTCGACAATCTCGATGAGATCCACCGGCGGATGATCGATGCCGGTTTCGAGATCACCTATCCTGTCACCGCCGAGCCATGGGGTGTGCGGCGTTTTTTTGTCAAAGACCCCTTCGGGCGGTTGGTCAATATTCTCCAACATGAAGGCTGAGTTGGTCCAACCGCTCGGCACTGCAGCAAGACTACAGAAATTTCTCCATATCATAATTGTGCATCTGCGCGCCGCGCATGATGAAGTGCTTGCGGCCGAGATTAACGAAACCCTTGTGATCGAAAAACGGCTGGGCGAATTCGCTTGCCTCGACGAACAGGCGTTTCAAATTCCAGGCGCGCGCCTGCACTTCAAGCTGGTCGTAGAGGCGTGAGGCTGCACCGGTGCCGATCGCTTCGGGCAGGCAGAACAGGTGGTCGATATGGCCGGACCGCTCGACGTCGCCGTAGGCCACCGGCCGATCATCGCGATCGGTGGCCAGTAGCAAGCAGCGTCCGTCGGCTGCCTTGCGCTCGTAAAATTCGGCCGGCGGCGGAAAGATCGCCCATGCCTCGACCTGGTCCCGGCTATAGCTGCGGCACGCCACTTCACGGACGGCGCGATAGAAGATGTCTCCCAACAGCGGCGCATCTTCAGGCCGGTATGGCCTGACCTGCAGGTGCCCATTCCCGGCCATGGCGCCTATGCCTTCTTCTCCCAGCGCCCGTCCTGGTTCTGCTGCCAGTAGGAGAGCGAATGGCCCTCGCCTTTCAGCTTCTTCCATTGGCCGCGCGCCAGCGTCAGCTGGGTCTCGTCATGACCGTCGAACATGAAAACCACGCGCTGGTAGGCGGAAAGATCGGGCGGCTCGGCGCCGTCGACGAGGAAGCGGACATCCGCCCGGTTGGAGTTGCCGTCATCGCTGACGATGAGTATCGGTTGCTCAGTTTCAAACGGCTCGCCGGCTTTTCCATGCGGCAGAAAGCTTTCCGGCCGCCAGGTCCATAGATGATTGTCGAGGAAGGTCGAGCGCTCCGTGTCAACCGTCTGCACCGCCACGCGCCAGCTGCGCTCGACACTCTTTTCGAGCAACCCCGGCAGCGCGTCCTCGACCCGTGTTTCGGTCAAATGGTAGAAGAGGATGTCCACGGCGTTCCGTCCACCTGCCATTGGCCGCCGCTATGTTGCGGGGACAATCAATTCTCGTAGTAGCTCCTGATTAGCTCATCGAGCAGGCGGACGCCATAGCCGGTGCCCCAGGACGTGTTGATCTCGTCATTCGGTGCGCTCATCGCCATCGAAGCGATATCGAGATGCGCCCAGGGCGTGTTGCCGACGAAGCGCTTGAGGAACTGGGCGGCCGTGATGGCGCCCGCCTGGCGGCTGCCGCCGGTATTCTTCATGTCGGCGAAGCGGCTGTCGATCATCTTGTCATATTCGCGGCCGAGAGGCATGCGCCAGAGCCGCTCATGCGCCGTGATGCCGGAGATCAGCAAGTTGGCAGCCAGCGTGTCGTCATTGGTGAACAGGCCGCCGTGATAGGCGCCAAGTGCGACGCCGATCGCGCCGGTCAGGGTCGCCAGATCGATCATGAAGGCGGGCTTGAAACGGTCGTTGACATACCAGAGGGCATCGGCAAGCACGAGCCGGCCTTCGGCGTCGGTGTTGATGATCTCGATCGTCTGCCCCGACATCGAGGTGACGATATCGCCCGGACGCTGGGCATTACCGTCAGGCATGTTCTCGACGATACCGATCACGCCCACCGCATTGACCTTGGCTTTGCGCGCGGCAAGCACCTGCATCAGGCCGGTGACGGCAGCGGCGCCCGCCATGTCGCCCTTCATCTCCTCCATGTTGGCCGCCGGTTTGATCGAGATGCCACCGGTGTCGAAGACGACGCCCTTGCCGACGAAAGCATAGGGCTTATCCTTCGGCTTGCCCCCCTTCCACTGCATCACGACCAGCCGCGGCGGACGGACGGAACCCTGCGCCACGCCAAGCAGCGCGCCCATACCGAGCCGGCGCATCTCCTTGTCGGTGAGAATCTCGACTTCGACGCCCAGCGGCTCAAGTTCCCTGACCCGGGCCGCGAATTCCGAAGGTCCAAGCACGTTCGGCGGCTCGTTGACCAGATCGCGGGCGAAGTTGACGCCTGTGGCGACAGCCTGCGCGGTCTCGAAAGCACGCTTAGCGAGAATAGAGCCACTGGTTACGAGCGTTACGCGCGCTGCCTTGCGATTGTTGTTTGCCTCGTCGCCGTCATCATGGCTGGTCTTGTACTTGTCGAAACGGTAGCTGCGCAACAACATGCCGAGAGCGAAATCCGCCGTCGCCTTGGCGTGGATGGCGCCCCCGGGAACGTCCATATAGACCGTTACCCGATCGGTCCCGTCGATCGCGGCGGCAACCACGCCGCCGAATTTCAGCCAGTCATGCGCAGTCAGCTCGGCAGCGGGGCCTAGTCCGAGCACGACGATGCGATCGGCGGGAGACTCGCCCGGAGCGATCAGGTCGAGCTTCGTCAGCTTCTTGGCCTTGAACTTCGCGACCCGCGCCGCCTTCTGCAAAGCCTCGCCGGCCCCGATCGCATCCGCACCGGATATCCCGTCACCGTCGGAAAATTTCAGCACCACGACGGTTCCACCCGACAGACGGACAGAGCGCGCAAAAGAAATTTCGAACGGCGATGGCATGGGAGGCACCTAAGGATGAGAAATCAGCGAATCCGATCATCAACAATGCTTACGAGTTTGCAAGCGTCGATAGATCAAAAAGCGGTCCGAATGTCGAAACAAACTTGGGATTGCGCCGCATGGACGCCCGGTCGCCGCGCACTTCTTACCAAAAGACAATTCCCGTCCAATTTCCCGACAGGCTTCTCTGCTCGATATTGCTCGATGACATGAATTGGCGAAGAATATCCGCATCGACGCCGCAGTCAGGTGCCGAATCGCGTATGGGCCAGGCTCGGTCCGCGGCAAGCCAGCCGCGGGGTCGAACAAGCGACTTCATGCGATACCTATTACATCTCCAAGTATAGGCGGCGCAATCTGCACCTATCACATCGCATCGGACGGAGCCAAATGTTTGCCGCGGCGCCCCTTGATCGGCAGCGGCAAAAGTGCCAAATCGCAAATTTGCCGCCTTCCTCGCGGAAGAGGCTGGTCGACCGTCGAATGATGGATGTTCTATGGCGCTGCTGGAATCCTATATATTCGGCCGGGTCTTCCGGATGTTTCTGATAGCGCTGGTCCCTGTGCTGGTCATCATCTGGACGACTCAGGTGCTGCAGCGCATCAACCTGGTCACCGACAGCGGCCAGTCGATCGGCTCTTTCGTGATGCTCGCCACCTATGTGCTGCCGACCATCATCCCCGTCGTCATCCCCTTTGCGCTGATCATCGGCGTCACGCAGACGCTGCAAACGATGAACAACGATTCGGAATCGGCGGTCATCGACAGCGCCGGCACACCGCGAAGCATCATCTACCGTCCGATCCTTTTCCTCGCCTCACTGCTCTGCGTCACCTCGTTCCTGATCGATAACTTCGTCGAACCGGAATCGCGCATCGGCATGCGCGAGACGATCGCGGCGACCTATGCCGACCTTCTCTCCACGGTGATCGAGGAGAAAGCCTTCCGACGGATAGACGACAATCTCTATGTGCAGATTTCCGAACGCGTCCAGGGCCGCGTCCTCAAGGGCCTGTTCGTCGCCGACTCGCGCGACCCGCAATACGAGATGCTTTATTACGCACGCGAAGGCGCGGTCGACGACAAGGGTGGAACGTTGATCATGAAGGACGGCGAGATTCATCGCAAGGCGCCAGGCGGCACCGTCTCGATCGTCCATTTCGATTCCTATTCCTTCGATCTTTCAGACCTATCGGAAACGCGCGGACAGGCGCGGTTCCGCGCCAGCGACCGGACATTGAGCTTTCTCTTCAATCCCGACCCCAAGGATCCGGATTATCAAACCCGGCCGGGTGAATATCGCGCCGAACTGCACCGTCGTCTGACCGACTGGTTCTTCCCTATCACGTTCGCGCTGGCGGCGCTGTCGCTGGCCGGCGGTGCGCATTCGCACCGGGAGCGGATGGTGCACCCGCTGATCCCGGCGCTGCTCTTCGCCTTCGTCTTCCGCTGGATCAGCTTCTTCCTCGCCAACCGCATCGAGTCCCCGCATGCCTCGCCGGCGCCGCTTTATGTTTTCGTCGGCTCGGTGACGTTGGTGCTTGCCTTCGGCGTCTATCGCGCCACGTCGCAACTGAGGAGAGCCAGTCCGCTCCACAACATCGCCGACGCGATCGCGCAAGCGATCATGCGCCTGCGTGGCCCCCAGCCGGATAGTGCGGGGGCAGCCCAATGATATCGGGAACGCTTTTCCGCTATTTCCTCAAGCGCCACCTGATGACCATTTTCTGGTTCTTCCTCGGGGTGACGGCGCTCATCTTCCTGCTCGATTTCATCAACACGTCGGGCGCGCGCAGCAATATTCCCGGCTTCACCCTGCTCGACGCCTTCATCCTGACGACGATGCGGGTGCCGCTGATCCTGCAGCAGACCGTACCGTTCGTGATGCTGCTTGCCGGTATCACGACGCTGGTCTCGCTCAACCGCCGGCAGGAAATGGTCGTCACCCGCGCGGCGGGCATATCTGCCTGGCAGTTCATGATGCCTTTCGTCAGCGGCGCCGTCATCACCGGTCTGGTGGCGCTCTTCGTCCTCAACCCGCTTGCCGCCGCCGGTCAGCGCGCTGCGCAGCAAATCGATCTCGACAGCGCAGCCACCAAACCGCTTACCCGCCGCAACCAACCCATCCCCTGGCTCCGGCAGATCGTCGGCAGCGACGACGTGATCATCGGTGCCCAGACGGTGGCCGATGGGGGCACGTCGCTCAACGATGCGGTCTTCATCCACTTCGGACCGCAAAGCCGAATCGTTTTGAGACAGGATGCAGCCACAGCAAAATTAAAAGATGGTTACTGGCTTCTTACCAAGGTGACGGAAACCCGGCCCGGTCAAATCCCGGTTGTGGAGCCGACGGCGGAAGTCCGTACCAATTTGAAACGGGAGTTCGTCCAGGAACGGCTGACCGAGCCGGAGAGCGTTGATTTTCTCGACCTTCCGGCCAAGATCAGGGCCGCGCATTCGTTCGGCGTCTCAACCAATGCGCTAGAGACGCAGTTCCATTCGCTGATGTCGATGCCTTTCCTGCTCATTGCCATGACACTCATTTCAGCAACAGTGTCGTTAAAATTCAGTAGGTTCAATCAATCCCAGAGCATGATTTTGGGTGGCGTCGCGGCTGGCTTCGTGCTTTATGTGGTCAGTGTATTGGTGAAGGCGTTCGGAAGCAGCGGCGTTGTTCCTCCGTTCGTTGCTGCCTGGATTCCAGTGGTGGTCGCAATGTTCTTGGGGACGACACTCTTGCTGCATCAGGAGGATGGTTAGTGGCGGCAGGCGACCGCAAGACTGTGAAGAGGCTGCGGGCCGTTCTCCTGGCGGGGACGGCGGCGCTCGGCCTATGCATGTCCATGCCATACATGGCCTCGGCCGCTTCGCCGAAGCCAGTGACGACGGTTCCCGAAAACGCCAAACTCGAGCTGACAGCAGCCGAACTGGTATATAACCGCGACAACAAGAAGGTCATCGCGGTCGGGGGCGTGCAGATCAATTATGGCGGCTACAAGCTGGTCGCCAAACGCGTCGAATATGACCAGAAGAACGGTCGCATGATGGCGCTCGGCGACGTCGAGATGATCGAGCCGAGCGGCAACCGCGTCTATGCTGACAAAGTCGATGTCACCAACGACTTCGCCAACGGCTTCCTCGAGGCGCTCAGGCTCGAATCGACCGACGATACGCGCGTCGTCGCAGTGAAGGGACGCCGCATCAACGCGGACCTGTTGATCCTGCACAAGGGCGTCTATACGGCCTGCGAACCCTGCCGCGAACATCCGGAAAAGGCGCCGCTCTGGCAGGTCAAGGCGGAGCGCATTATCGAGAACGGCAAGACTCACACCGTGCGGCTGGAGAGCGCGCATTTCGAACTGTTCGGCCAGCCGATCGCCTATATCCCGGTCCTGGAACTGCCCGACAGCACGGTGAAACGCAAATCGGGCTTCCTGTTTCCGCGCATGAGCAGCTCGCAGAATCTCGGCTTCGGCCTCGGCATTCCATATTACCAGACGCTCGGTCCGCATGCGGACGCGACGTTGACCGTGATGGGCTATACGACGCAGGGCGCCTTGCTCGACGCGGAGTTCCGCCAGGAATTCTGGGGTGGCGTCCATACGCTCGAATTTGCCGGCATCAACCAGATGAACCGGCAGAAATTCACGCCCGACACGTCCGACTACCAAGAGAAGCAGCGCGTCGCCGTCTCGTCGCAGGCGCAGTTCGCCATCAATCCGCGCTGGACATTCGGCTGGGATGCATTGTGGCAGTCGGACAATAATTTCGCCCGCACCTATTCGCTGTTCGATGCGACCGAGGCCACACATACAAACCAAGTTTATCTGACCGGTATCGGTCAGCGTAACTATTTCGACATCCGCTCCTACTATTTCGACATCCAGGATGCAGATCCTACCAACCTGGCGGAAAATCAACAGGCCGTCGTCCATCCGGTGATGGACTATAATTACATCAGCCCCAATCCGATCATGGGCGGTGAACTCAGCGCGACGGTGAACTTCCAGAGTCTGACGCGCACAACCACCGATAACATCACGGACATTAACGGCACCAATGTCTCCGATCGTATTCCCGGTCTTGCCGGCACGTCGAGCCGGTTCACCACCGATGTCGAATGGCGGCGGACGTTCATCGTGCCGGGCGGGCTGGTGCTGACGCCGATGCTCGGCGCCCGTGGCGACGGTTTCAGCCTCGGTACCAACGATCCGATCGGCTATAACGGCGACTATTACACCGGGACCGACGCTACCCGTTATATGCTTACTGCCGGCATCGAGGCGCGCTATCCGATCCTGCTCACGGCGGATGGTTCGAGCCATGTCATCGAGCCGATCGTGCAGGTCTTCGCCCGGCCCGACGAGCAACTGGCCGGCGCCCTGCCCAACGAGGATGCGCAGGCCTTCGTCTTCGATGCGTCGAACCTGTTCTCCGAAGACAAGTTCTCCGGCTATGACCGCGTCGAGGGCGGCACGCGCGCCAATATCGGCTTCCGCTATACCGGCACGTTCGACAGCGGCTATACGATCCGCAGCGTGTTCGGCCAGTCCTATCAGTTGGCCGGCAAGAATTCCTTCGCCAGCCGCGACCTGGTGAATGTCGGCGCTGATTCCGGCCTGGAGACAGCGGTGTCCGATTTCGTCGGCGCGACCGGCATCGAGGCACCCAACGGTTTGTCGGTATCCTTCGGCGGCCGCGCGGATCAGAAGACCTTCGACATTCGCCGCACCGATTCGACGATCGGCTTCAACGGCAAGCGGCTGCAAGCCGAGCTCACCTATTCGCGTATCGCGGCGCAACCGCACTATGGCTATCCGACCGATAGCGACGAAATCCAGTCTACCAGCAGCGTCAAGATCAAGGACAATTGGACGGTCTACAGTTCTATGACCTGGGACCTGGACAAGAATATCCTGAGCCGCCGCGGCTTCGGCATCGGCTACGACGACAGCTGCACGGTCTTTGCGATAGGCTTCACCCAGACCAAGGACATCGCCGATACCACCGCCAATGACTGGCAAATCGGCGCGCGGCTTTCCTTCCGTACGCTGGGTGACGTCAATGTTGGTGATCCGGCTTTGCCGGGCACGGTGGCCCTCGATTACCTGCCGGGCATGTCTGCCATCAACAATGCGCAGCAATGACATTGTTTTGCCGCAAGGAATGTGCAATTCCAGCAGCAAAAGGCGTATTACGCCCACAATCCGGACTTTGAAGGGATGACGATGCTTGCGAAACCGGCCAAACTGCACCTGCTGATCGTCGGTGCACTCTGCCTGCTTCTCGCTTCGCTGGCCCTGCCGCGCATGTCGGTGGCAGCTGGCAGCGGCGACCAGATCAAGGCAATCGTCAACGGCATCGTCATCACCAACAGCGACGTCGCCAAGCGCATCAATTTCCTCAAACTCCGCCGGACGAAAGGCAATCTGCCGAAGCTGGCTGTCGATGAAATGGTTAACGAAGTGCTGATGCGCACTGAGATCATCCGCACCGGCACGTCGGTCAGCACCGACGAAGTCGATGCCGCCTTCGGACGTTTCGCCAAGAACAACAAGATGACCGAGGCCCAGTTGTCGATGATTCTCGACAAGGCAGGCATCGGAGTCGCGCATTTCAAGGGCTATGTCGGCGTGCAGATGAGCTGGCCGCGTACGGTCCAGAACCGCTTCGGCTCGAACGGCAACCGCATGACCCAGTCTCAGTTCATCGCCCGGCTGAAGCAGGACAACGGCCAGAAGCCGAAGACGAACGAATATTTCCTGCAGCAGGTGATTTTCGTCGTGCCTGAATCCAAGCGCGGCAAGATCGAGGCCAAGCGCAAGGCAGAGGCGGAAGCGTCACGGAAAAAATATCCGGGCTGTGCTCAGGCCAAAGCCTTCGCCGCTGGCTATCTCGATGTCTCCATCCGCGATATCGGCCGCATCCTTGAGCCGCAACTGCCCGATGCCTGGAAGGACGACATCATCAAGGTGCCGCTCGGCGGCACCACATCGGTGAAGGTGACGGACAAGGGCATCGAATATCTGGCGGTCTGCAAGAAGCGGGAAGTATCGGACGATTTCGCCGCCCAGGTGATGTACGAGGCCAAGGACCTTCAGACCGCTGAAAAGGAAACGGGGGATCCGGACAGCAAGAAATATGTTGACGAGCTTCGTAAGAACGCCACGATTATCATGCGCTGACCATGGGCAGAGGCGATGGTGCATTGCTGGCCTTGTCGCAGGGAGACCCCGCCGGTATAGGGCCAGATATCACACTCCTGGCCTGGGCATTGCGCCGTGATCACGGTGTGCCACCATTCCTCTATATCGGCGATCCGAACGTGTTACGCGCCCGCGCAGCACGCCTCGGTCTGGAAATACCGATTGAGGAGACCGACAGCGCCAGTGCGGCTTTCGACCAAGCCCTGCCTTGCCTTCCTGTCGCCGCCGGTGCGCCGGTTGGCGCCGGCAGCCCCGATCCTGCGACGGCGACAGGCACGATCCGCGCGATCGAAACCGCTGTGGAACTGACAATTTCTGGCCAGGCCTCCGCGGTGGTGACCAATCCGATTGCCAAGTCCGTCCTCTACCAATCGGGTTTCCGCTTTCCGGGCCATACCGAATTCCTCGCCGATCTCGGTGCCAGGGCGTTCGGCCGCAACGTCATTCCGGTGATGATGATTGCCGGCCCCGCGCTCCGCACCGTGCCGGTCACCATCCATATTCCGCTCAAGGACGTGCCGTCGGCGCTGACCGAGGACATGATCTACCAGACCGGCCGCATCGTCGCCCATGATATGAGGGCACGCTTCGGGCTTTCAGCGCCGCGGCTCGCCGTCTCCGGCCTCAATCCGCATGCCGGCGAGAACGGTGCGCTCGGTCTCGAGGACGACGCCGTCGTGGCGCCGGCGATCGCGCGGCTACGCGCCGACGGCATCGACGTGGTCGGGCCACTGCCGGCGGACACCATGTTCCATGCGACGGCGCGTGCGACCTACGACGTGGCGATCTGCATGTATCATGACCAGGCGCTGATCCCCGCCAAGGCTCTGGGCTTCGACGATGCGGTCAATGTCACGCTCGGCCTGCCCTTCATTCGCACCTCGCCCGACCACGGCACCGCCTTCTCGCTCGCCGGCACCGGCAAGGCGAGGCCATCGAGCCTGATCGCTGCGCTGAAGATGGCGGCCGACATGGCCGAGAAGAGTTCCGCCGATGCCCGCGCTTGACGGCCTGCCGCCGCTGCGCGAGGTCATCGCCAAACATGGCCTGGACGCACTGAAATCGCTCGGCCAGAATTTCCTGCTAGATCTCAATATCACCCAGAAAGTCGCGCGCACGGCGGGCAAGATCGACGACGCGACGGTGGTCGAGATCGGCCCTGGCCCTGGCGGGCTGACGCGAGCGCTTTTGGCGCTCGGCGCCAAGCATGTCGTCGCCATCGAGCGTGACCGCCGCGCCGTGCCGGCTCTGGCGGAAGTCGGCGTGCATTATCCCGGCCGGCTGACGGTGATCGAAGGCGATGCGCTGGACATTGACCTTTCGCAGTTCAAGCGCGATGGCGAGCCGCTGAAGATCGTCGCCAATCTGCCATACAATATCGGCACGCAATTGCTGGTGAACTGGCTGACGGTGCCGTGGCCGCCGTTCTGGCAATCGCTGACGCTGATGTTCCAGAAAGAGGTCGGCGAACGGATCGTCGCTCAGGCAGATGACGACCATTACGGCCGGCTCGGCGTGCTCTGCGGCTGGCTGACGCGTGCCGAGATGATGTTCGACCTGTCGCCGCAGGCGTTCACGCCGCCGCCAAAGGTAACCTCGACGGTGGTGCATCTCGAGCCGCGTGCCAATCCCCTGCCCTGTGATCTCGCCAAGCTGGAGCGCGTGACGGCCGCCGCTTTCGGCCAGCGCCGCAAGATGCTCAGGCAAAGCCTCAAACCGTTGGGCGGCGAACCTCTGCTGCAGCGGGCCGGCATCGACCCGGCACGACGGGCCGAAACGCTGACCGTCGCGGAATTTTGCCGGATCGCAAATCTCCTGAGCTGACGGACACAGCATCGATGCTGGTTCTCGTATAGAAGCGTTCTTGCGCAATCCCGATGCGAGTCGAAATGAAGCCCCTCAAGTCTTCCATGACCAGAGACCTCGTCCTCCTGCTGACGCTCTCGACGCTGTGGGGCGCCTCCTACACGTTCATCAAGATTGGTGTCGAAACCATTCCGCCGGTGACCTTCATTGCCGCGCGTACGCTGATTGCCGGCTCGATCCTGATCGGCATCCTGCGGCTCAGAGGCCTTGCATTGCCTCGCGATCCGGCTGTCTGGCGGCGTTTTCTGCTGCAGGCCTGCCTCAACAGCGTCGTCCCGTTCACACTGATCGCATGGGCGGAACAGACTGTCGATGCCGGCCTTGCCACGATCCTGAATTCGACCACGCCGATCTTCACCTTCCTGCTGACCGTGTTGATCACCCGACATGAACCAGTGACCGGGCGCAAGATGTTCGGCGTCGCAGCCGGCTTGACCGGCATCTGCCTCATCATCGGCGTGGAAGCGCTCGAAGGCGTCGGGCGCGATCTCTGGTCGCAGCTGGCGATTCTTCTTGCCAGCCTCGCCTATGGTGGTGCCGCGATATTCGGCAAGAACTTCAAAGGCCTCGATCCGATGATGCCGGCCGCGGGGTCGATGATCTCCGGCGCGATCATCCTGGTGCCCGTCAGCCTGCTTGTCGATAGGCCATGGACATTGTCGCCGTCGACGGATTCTCTGCTTGCCTTGCTCGGTCTTTCGGTCTTCTCGACCGCGCTCGCATTCGCGATTTTCTTCCGGCTGATACAGACGCTCGGCTCGGTCGGCACCACTTCACAGGCCTATCTTCGCGTGCCGATCGGGGTTGGCATCGGCGTAGTGTTCCTCGGAGAGACCGTTTCGCAAACCGCCTGGATCGGCCTTGCCTGTGTCATCGCCGGTGTCGCGGCGATGACCTTGCCCGGTCGCAGACAAGCCGTGATACAGAAGTCCTGACAGGCGCATGATTTCAGCCGCCAGCTGCTAGCGGACCACGGAACCGAGCCATTCGACACCCGCCGAGACTGTCACGCGGGTCGGACGTGGAAGAAGGCCGACTGGGCAGCCGTGCGGTTTTTCCGGTATCGATGGAGGTATCAGGTCGCCGAAGGCTCGGCTGAGCACCAACCTGGGACAGTTGTCCCTGTTGGGGCAGCGATGGGGATTGCAAATGGCCATGGCTTACCCATCCAGTCCGATCCGGCGCGAAAGCTCGGCGAATTCAGCAGCACTCAGAGTCGGTCGGGCAGCGAGATCGATCACTGCGCTGAAAGCTTCCGGCGGGGCGGCGGCCTTCATGCCGCCGAGCAGATTGGCTCGCTCGTCGGGATTGGAGGCGGGGATCATCAGCCGCATATAGGCAATCGCCTTTTCCGGCGTCAGTGTCGCAACGATCTGCATCTCGATGTCTTCGAGTTCCGTGTCGGTAAACATCGAATGCAGCGTCGGGTTGGCGACGGTCTCTTCCTCGTGCATGTGTTCGAGGTCGTGGGCGATGAAGGCGCTGAAGCCGAGATAGAGCCGGCGACCGAGCGCCTTGCGCGCCCGGTTGTCTGCAGTCTCGATCACGCTCAGCAGTTCTTCGAGCTCGGCGAAGTCGCGCTCATGGCTGTCGTGCTGATCCTCGAGACGATCCACCTCTGCCTGCGCCTTGGCCTCCATGGCACGATGGATATGGTCGTTCTCATGCTTGAGATGCGAGGCGCCGAGCAACATGACCAGCCGCATGTCGGCGATAATGGAAGCAACGGTTTCGGGATTGCCGAAATCGCTGCTGCCAATGCGCATTAGCATTTCGAGTTGCGCCTTGCGCAGGCCCTTGTGGATCGAGCCATAGATATCCCAACGGCCGTTGAGATCGGGGGTATCGAGCGGAGAAATATGGGGCATTTTCTGGTTCCTCGATTGGAGTTGCCGGATGAGCGGAGTGTTCCGGATCGAGGAGGCTTCTAGGCGGAGCGCAGCGACGACGCATCCTAAATGCTTCTTAAGGTCGCTTTGGAAATCCTAAAAGATTGCTATGGAGGTTTCGAAAGCGAATAGCGAATAGCGAATAGCTGGCGCTGCCCGTCTATTCGCTATTCGCAAATAACTATTCGCTTATTCCATCAACGTATTGACAAAATCGAACAGCCCATGCCGCCGGTCGCGCCTGAGGCGTTCAGCCTCGACGATGGCGCGGACGGCGCCAAAGGCGCGGTTGAGGTCGTCGTTGACCACCACATAGTCATATTCCCGCCAATGGGCGATCTCGGCGCGGGCATTGGTAAGCCGCGTGGCGATCACCGCGGCCGAATCTTCGGCGCGGCGGTTGAGGCGGGCCTGCAGTTCCGCCATGGTCGGCGGCAGGATGAAGACCGAGACGACATCTGCCGGCATTTTTTCCTGCAATTGCTGCGCGCCCTGCCAGTCGAT
The DNA here is from genome assembly GCF_056403555.1 of Rhizobium sp. P2_G2. NCBI lineage: Bacteria > Pseudomonadati > Pseudomonadota > Alphaproteobacteria > Hyphomicrobiales > Rhizobiaceae > Rhizobium > Rhizobium sp. P2_G2. The sequence goes on along the minus strand of NZ_JBFUFF010000059.1, from coordinate 12,506 downwards.
GTCGAACAACATGTCTTCGCCGGCCGCCATGGCGTTCTCCGCCGGCTCGCGCGGCGTGCCATAGAAATTGCCGTGCACCTCGGCCCATTCGAGCAGGGAATCGCTCGACCGCAGGCGCTCGAACTCCTTGAGCGAGACAAAATGGTAATGCACGCCCTCGATCTCGCTCGGCCGCCTCTGGCGGGTGGTGACGCTCACCGACAGCCGCATGGACTGGTCGGCTTCGAGGATATTGCGAGCAATTGTCGATTTGCCGGCGCCGGATGGCGATGAAATGACCAGCATCAGGCCGCGACGCGCAATCGTCACGGCGTTCCCCTGCGGTTTGCCCATCCCCTACTCCAGATTTTGGCCCTATTCCAGATTTTGGACCTGTTCCCGAAACTGGTCGATCACCACTTTCAATTCAATGCCTGCCGCGGTGACCGCTGCACTGTTGGATTTAGAACAGATCGTGTTCGATTCGCGATTGAATTCTTGCGCCAGGAAATCGAGCTTGCGGCCGACCGGCCCGCCCTTGGCCAACAACTCCCGCGCCGCGACCACATGCGCCGTCAGCCGGTCGATCTCTTCGCGGATATCGGCGCGGGTGGCGAGCAACGCAACTTCAGTGTGCAACCGGTCTTGGTCGAGGCCGGACACAATGTCCATCAGCGAGGCGACCTGTGCGGCAAGCCGGGCGCGGATTTCGGCCGGCGAACGCGACGGATCTTTTTCGACGATCGCGGTCAGCCGCTCGATCGCATCGACCTGCGAGCGAAGCACGGCGTCGAGTGCCATGCCTTCCGCCTCGCGCATCCGGCGCATTGCCGCCGCCACGGTTTCGAGGCCCCGCATGATTTCCTGATCAAGCGCTTCGGTCGCTGCCGGATCGTCATCGACGTCACGGAAGTCGACGATACCGCGCAGGTTGAGCAATGTGTCCAGGCGGACCGGTGCGGGGTCGATCGCGCCTGYGAGCTTCTCGCGCAGCCCCAGAACCGCGTCGAGCGCGGCCTGATTGATCTCGGCCTGCACGCGCGCCTCGCCGGTCTGTATATTCAGGGTCGCCTGGATATTGCCACGGGCGAAATGCTGGCCGATGATCCGCCTTGCCTCGACTTCCAATCGCTCGAAGCCGCCCGGAAGCCTGAGCCGGATATCCAGCCCCTTGCCATTGACCGAACGCAATTCCCAAGCCCATTGATAACGGCCGCTTTGGCCGTCCAACCGGGCAAATCCGGTCATGGACTGTAGTGCCATGCTTTCCTGTCTCCGGCGCGCCTGATCAGGCCGCTAATTCTGAGGTGTCTCGGTATCGGTGTCGGTGCTGTTGTCGTCGGTCGTGGAGCCGTCGTCGGCCTTCATTTTCCGGTAACGCTTGACGTTCTCATTGTGTTCCTCGAGCGTCGAGGCGAAAACGTGCCCGCCCGTACCGTCGGCGACGAAGTAGAGGTAGGTGGTATGCGAGGGGTTGGCGACGGCTTCAAGCGCCGCGCGGCCAGGATTGGCAATCGGTGTCGGCGGCAATCCCTTGATCACATAGGTGTTGTAGGGCGTCTCCTTGGTGATCTCCGATTTCAGGATCGCCGCGTCGACCGGTTTGCCGTCGCCGCCGTAGAGTCCATAGATGATCGTCGGATCAGATTGCAGGCGCATGCCCTTCTTGAGACGGTTGAGGAACACGGAGGCGACCTGCGGCCGCTCGTCGGCCTTGCCGGTTTCCTTCTCGACGATCGAGGCGAGGATCAGCAGGTCTTCCTTCGTCTCGATCGGCAGGTCCTTGTCACGCTTGGCCCAGACCTCGTCGAGGATTTTCGCCTGTGCGGCCTTCATCTGTTCGACGATCGCAGCGCGCCGATAGCCGCGCGTGAACTTGTAGGTATCCGGGAAGAGGCTGCCTTCCGGCGGCAGATCGACCGGCAGGTCGCCCTCGAGCACCGGATCATCCGAGATTTTCTTGAACATCTGCTTGACCGTCAGGCCTTCGGGCAGGGTCACGGCATATTGGATCGACTTGCCGGACTTCAAGAGTTCCATGATATCGAGCATCGAGGCATGCGCCTTGATCTCATATTCGCCATGCCTGAGCGCCCTGTTATCCAGCAGAAACTGGCTGACGCCGTTGAAGATCCGTGCCTGGCTGACAATGCCCTTGCGTTCAAGGCCGGTACCGATCTCCTTGATGCCGGCGCCCTCGCGGACCATGAAGGTCGTATCGGCGTCGAGCGGCCCGGGCGCCTGGTATTCATGGAAGGCGTAGTAGACGAGCGCCACGGCGCCGATCGTCACCAGCGTCACCATGCTCATGACGAAATTCAGGAAAATGACCAATTGGCTGCGGGCCTCGCGCGAACGACGCGGCGGCGACGGCACCCTTTCCGGTCTCAAGGCTTCCCGTGGAGATTTCGGCAATAACCGGCCATTTTCGCCGGCAGCGCGCCCGAACTGACCATCATTGGCTTGGTTTGGATCGGTCACGGAAACCCTCAAATATCGAATTCTTACCGCGCGTCATAAAATCGCATTGCGGCAGAAACTGGAAGAGGCCGCGGGTCCGATCCCGCGGCCGATCATCATCAATTCACATAACGTTTCAACACCAATGACGCATTGGTGCCGCCGAAACCAAAGGAATTCGACAGCGCCACATCGACTTTGCGCTTGCGCGCCACCTTCGGAACCAGATCGATCGGCGTCTCAACTTCCGGATTATCGAGGTTGAGCGTCGGCGGCACGGCATTGTCACGGATCGCAAGCGTGGCAAAGATTGCCTCGATCGCGCCAGCCGCGCCCAGAAGGTGACCGGTGGCGGATTTGGTCGAGGACATCGATACATTGGCGGCATGGTTGCCGAGCAGCCGTTCGACGGCACCAAGCTCGATCGTGTCGGCCATGGTCGACGTGCCGTGGGCGTTGATATAATCGATATCGGACGCTTCGAGACCGGCGCGTTTCAGCGCCATGCGCATGCAGCGCTCCGCGCCCTCGCCGTTCTCCGATGGCGCCGTGATGTGATAGGCATCACCCGAGAGGCCATAGCCGACCACCTCGGCATAAATCTTGGCGCCGCGCGCCTTGGCGTGTTCGAGTTCTTCGAGCACGACGACACCGGCGCCCTCGCCCATGACAAAGCCGTCGCGGTCCCTGTCATAGGGACGCGAAGCGCGCTGGGGTTCGTCGTTGAAATCGGTCGACAGCGCCTTGCAGGCAGCAAAACCTGCTAGCGAGATGCGGCTGACCGGCGATTCCGTGCCACCCGCGACCATCACATCGGCATCGCCCAGCCCGATGAGGCGTGAGGCGTCGCCGATTGCATGCGCGCCGGTCGAACAGGCCGTGACGACGGCATGGTTGGGTCCGCGCAACTTGTGGCGGATCGACACCTGGCCGGAAGCGAGATTGATCAGACGGCCTGGGATGAAGAAGGGCGACACGCGCCGCGGCCCCTTGTCACGCAATGTATAGCCGGCGTCGACAATGCCTTCGATGCCGCCGATGCCGGAGCCGATCAGCACGCCGGTGGCGATCTGATCCTCATCGGTTTGCGGATGCCAATCGGCGTCGCCGAGCGCCATGGTGGCCGCTGCCATCGCATAGACGATGAAGGCATCGACCTTGCGCTGCTCTTTGGGTTCCATCCAGTCGTCGGGATTATATGTGCCGTTGCTGCCGTCGCCGAACGGAATCCGGCAGGCGATCTTGGCCGGCAGGTCTTCGACCTCGAACTCCGTCACTCTGCGGGCGCCGTTCTTGCTCGCCAGCAAATTCGCCCAGGTGACTTCCGCGCCACAGCCAAGCGGGGTCACCATGCCAATGCCCGTGATGACAACACGTCTCATGGCCCACCTCCACCCTTACGCATTCTACCGTGCAGTCGTAGTTATGCAGTTCGCAGTTAGAGAACAGCCGGACGGGATCGTTTCCCGCCCGGCTGCAATGGATACGTCAAGATCAGGCTTGGGCCTTTTCGATGAACTTCACCGCATCGCCGACAGTGAGAATGGAGTCGGCGGCATCGTCCGGAATCTCGACGCCGAATTCTTCTTCGAAGGCCATGACGAGTTCGACGGTGTCAAGAGAATCCGCACCCAGATCATCGATAAAGCTGGCGCTCTCGGTCACCTTGTCGGCTTCAACGCCGAGGTGGTCAATGACAATCTTCTTCACGCGTTCTGCGACATCGCTCATAGCAGGTTCCTCGACCTTCGTCCTTCATGGCGCCCTGATGGCGCTACCGTTATATTTGACCGCTTCCCCCCTGAGGCGAGCCAGCGGCGGTTCCGTTTATCGCCTGCCAATGCCAAAATCCAGTCTAAACCGATTTTAATCATGCATCAGGCGAGCAAACGACTGCTCTCAGTCACTTGCGGCTTAACATGGTTTATTGCCCACGCAAAGCCAGAAAATGAGCCGTTCCCGGGTGTTCAACACCGAATTCCAACGGGTTCGGCCCATGGTTTTCGCGGCTGGCCCGAGGGCATACAGACACCCCCGAAACCAACCGCAAATCGTCAAAGCATGGCCATGCCGCCGTTTACATGCAGCGTAAGCCCCGTGATGTAGGACGCCTCCGACGAGGCGAGGAAGGCGACCGCCGCGGCGACTTCCGACGCCGTTCCCATGCGTTTGGCAGGAATCTTCACCAGCAGGCCTTCGCGTTGCTTGTCGTTGAGCTTCTCGGTCATTGCCGATTCGATGAAGCCGGGGGAAACGCAATTGGCGGTTATGTTGCGGGTGGCGACTTCGGCGGCGAGCGCCTTGGTAAAGCCTTCCATGCCGGCCTTGGAAGCGACGTAATTGGCCTGACCCGCATTGCCCGTCGTGCCGACCACCGAGGAGATGTTGACGATGCGGCCATAGCGGCGCTTGAGCATCGGCGAGACGAATTCGCGCGTCAGCAGGAAAGCGGCATTGAGATTGATGTTGATGACCGCGTCCCAGTCCTCGTCGCTCATGCGCATCATCAGACCGTCGCGGGTGATGCCGGCATTGTTGACCAGGATATCGACGCCGCCCAGCGTGCTTTCGACATCCTGCGCCAGCGTCTTGAGCGCGGCGCGATCGGTTATGTCGGCCGTGAAGACATAAGTACGGTCACCAAGCTCGGCGGCAAGCGCGTCGAGCTTCTCGCGGCGCGTGCCATGCAGGCCGACCGTAGCGCCCTGCTTATGCAAAGCGCGGGCGATCTCCTCGCCGATGCCTCCGGAAGCACCTGTGACAAGTGCCTTGCGGCCGGTCAGATCAAACATGCTCATATCCTTGTCTTGATCAAATCCATCGGTGGGATGTCATGCATTCAATGTAGCCAGCGCGGCGTCGATATCGGCGGAGCCATTGACCGCAATACCGGTGACGTTTTTGTCGATACGGCGCGCTAGGCCCGTCAGAACCTTGCCGGCGCCAATCTCGTAGAGCGCTGTGACGCTGTTGCTGGCGAACCATTCCACCGTCTCGCGCCAGCGCACCTGGCCCGTGACCTGCTCGACGAGCAGCGATACGATTTCGGCCGCGTCCGTCACAGGTGCGGCACGGACATTGGCGATCAGCGGCACGACGGGATTCTTGACGCCGACATGTGACAGTGCTTCGCGCATCGCTTCGGCCGCCGGCGCCATCAGTGTCGAATGGAATGGTGCGGAAACCGGCAGCAGGATAGCCCGCTTGGCGCCCCTGTCCGTCGCCAATGCGCAGGCGCGGTCGACCGCTGCCTTTTCACCCGAAATGACGATCTGGCCACCGCCATTGTCATTGGCGATCTGACAGCTGCCTTCGGCGGTCGACGCACCGGCACAAGCATCTTCGACACCGGCGTGGTCGAGGCCAAGGATCGCCGCCATGCCGCCCTTGCCCGGCGGCACCGCCGCCTGCATGGCATTGCCGCGGATGCGCAGGAGGCGCGCAGTATCGGAGAGCGAGAGGCTGCCGGCCGCGCAGAGCGCCGAATATTCACCCAGCGAATGGCCGGCGACGTAAGAGACTTTGTCCTTAAGGTTCAGGCCGCGCGTTTCGAGCACGCGGATCGCCGCGATCGACACGGCCATCAGCGCCGGTTGCGCATTGGCGGTCAGCGTCAGCGTTTCCTCGGGGCCATTCCATATCGTGTCGGTGAGCTTTTCGCCCAGCGCGTCATTCACTTCCTCGAACACCGCGCGCGCTTCGGCATAGGTATCGGCAAGATCCTTGCCCATGCCGACAGCCTGGCTGCCCTGGCCGGGAAAAGTGAACGCAACCGCCATGAATGTCTCCCTCAAGGTTTTTGCTCTCCATTCACACAATCGCCCAGCCTGTCAAGCGCGGGCCGCTGAAAGCCACGGGTTTTCCGGCGGAAAGCCGCAGTAGACGCTCTTGCGCTGCAACAAAATCGGCATAGAGTGCCGCCGTTTCCCGCACTGCAAGGATTTTCCCATGAAATTCAATCCGATTGGCCGCACCGGCATGCTTGTCTCCGAAATCTGCCTGGGCACGATGACCTGGGGCAGTCAGAACAGCGAAGCGGAAGCGTTCGAGCAAATGGACTATGCCGTGGATCAGGGCATCAACTTCATCGACACGGCTGAACTTTATCCGACAACGCCTGCGACAGAAGAGAACCAGGGCTCGACCGAGATCTATATCGGCAACTGGATGAAGGCGCGGAGGAATCGCGACAAGATCATCCTCGCCACCAAGGCCAGCGGCCCCGGCCGGCCGCATATTCGCGGTGGCGTACCGCTCGACGGCAACGAAGTCCGCAGGGCGCTCGATCTCAGCCTTGGGCGTTTGCAGACGGATCATATCGACCTCTACCAGATCCACTGGCCCAATCGCGGCCATTACCACTTTCGCCAGGGCTGGAACTATCATCCGGAAAAGCATCCGCCGAAGGCCGAGATCGTCGCCAATTTTCGCGAATGCCTGGAAGCGCTCGGCGAGGCGGTGAAGGCCGGCAAGATCCGGGCCATCGGGCTGTCGAACGAAACGGCCTGGGGCGCCATGCAGTTCCTGAAATTGTCGGACGAGCTGGGTCTGCCGCGCATCGCCTCGGTGCAGAACGAATATAACCTGCTCTACCGGCCGCATGATCTCGACTTCGCCGAGCTCTCGCATCACGAGGATATCGGGTTGCTCGCCTATTCGCCGCTCGCAGCCGGTATTCTGACGGGCAAATATATTGGCGGCATCAAGCCGCCGGGCTCGCGCGCGTCCATCAACGGCGACCTCGCCGGCCGCCTGCAGCCGCTGCAGGAGCCGGCCGTGCTCGCTTATCGCGAGATCGCCCGCCGACATCAGATCGACTTGCCGGTGATGGCGCTCGCCTGGGCGCGGCAGCGACCGTTCATGACCGCAGTGATTGTTGGGGCGACCAGCAAGGATCAGCTGAGAACGGCGATTTCGGCCAAAGATGTGGAGATTGGGCCGGAACTGGTGAAGGAGATCAAGGCGGTGATCCGGCAATATCCGATGGCGATCTGATGGCGCATAAGGTTGGCATAGCCATCGCATTCATGTATCCGGTCCGCGCATTCTAATCTCGCGGAACTTTTCGATGTCTGCCCGGTCCGGCCTTCTTATCATTCTCGCCATCACGCTCTGGCGCATTGTCCTGCTTAGGTTCGATGCGACGGATCTGTTCGTCGACGAAGCACAATACTGGCTTTGGTCGCAGCATCTCGATCTCGGCTATTATTCCAAGCCGCCGATGATCGCCTGGGTGATCCGGGCGGTGACTGCCGCGGCCGGATCGAACGACATCTTCTGGATCCGCATTTCCGGCCCGCTATTTCATGCCGCGACCGCGCTGGTGCTAATGGCAACGGCGCGACGCTTCGTCAGTCCTGCGATTGCCGGCTGGACGGGCGTCATCTTCGTCACCGCACCGGCCGTGGCGCTGTCCTCAGTGTTCTTTTCGACCGACGATATCCTGCTGTTCTTCATCGCCATCGCGCTCTGGGCCTATTTCGAGCTGAGGGAGCGGCGCTCGATTGGCTTGGCAATCCTGTTGGGAGCAGCGTTCGGCTGTGCTTTCCTGGCGAAATATGCGATCCTGTTCCTCGTGCCGGGCGGCATCGTTGCCTTCATCCTGATCAAGGACGCAAGGATCGGCTGGCGCGATCTGGCAATCGCCGTTATCGTCTCCGCCATCGTTGCCGCACCAAATCTCTGGTGGAATCTCAGCCACAACAACACGACCGTTCGCCACACGCAGGACATTGCCCATTGGAACAGCCTCGGCGTCCATATCGGCGGCGGTGTCGGATTTTTCTTGGCACAGTTCGGCGTGGTCGGGCCGATCATCTTCTTCGCCATGCTCTGGGCCTGCTGGCGCATGGTCAAACACGAGAACGAGCCGCGTGAAAACATGCTGGTCTGGCTCTCCGTCCCCGTCGTGCTCCTGATCACACTACAGGCGCTGATCGCCAAGGCCTATGCCAACTGGGCAGTGACGGCTTACGTCGCCGGCACGATCCTGGCCGTCTGGCTGCTCGATCGCAAATGGCCGCGAGGGCTGCCGATTTCGCTGGCAATCGGCGGGATCGTCTCGGTGCTGTTTCCGGTCGCCACGATCTTTGCTCATGATCTCGTCCTGCCGAATGGCAGGGAAGCGCTGGAGCGTTTCCTCGGCCGCTCCGACGTCAGCCGCAAGGCGGGTGATCTGGCGAAGCAGGCTGGGCTCAACACGATCGTCACGGACAATCGCGATATCGCCGCCGATCTCTTCTATACGCTGCGCGATCGGTCGTTCCGGCTCTACGCAACGCCTCCTCAAGGTTTACCGAAGAACTATTATGAGCAGGAGCTCGCCTTGCCCCCCACCTCGACCGGCGACGTGCTGTTCGTGACGCCCAAGCCGCCCACCTGTGACGTCCAACAACCGCAAGATCTGGCAACGTGGGTACCAGAAACCGGCTACTATAAAAGCAAGACACTCCACGCCTATCGGGTCGCAGCAAAGTGTCTGACGCCATGACGGACGACAACATCACGCCAATTTTGTTGAAACAGCGCATGCGAAACGGCGTCATGTGGTATCTGGAAATCGCATCATCGTTCGAAGTTCAATTGCGATTACAAGCCGCAGTTCCGCGTGTTAACGTTCCGAATGATGTATTCAATATGTGGGGCGATTGGATACAGGAGGACATGCCGGAAAGCTACTGCGAACCGGTTTTCTCTCGGGACGAGCAAACTGCGATCTGGCGATACAATGCAATCTTGGACGATGTACTCGATGAGGTACCGGAAGATTGGCCGAAACTCTCGGAATTGATAACAACCGAGCACTGGAAGTATTTAAGAGGAGCAGCGGAAAGCACGCTTGAAGTCTTCCTGCGCCGCGGATTTTTTTCACAGGATGTAGAGCAGTTCTGACGTGACAGTCTCGCGATCCGTTTCCCCCTTGCTTTTGCCGCATTTATCTGTATAAGCCCGCCACATCAAACATCCGGTCATTTGGCTGGTGGCTGTACGGAAGGCCGGTTTTGGCGACGAAACCGTTTGGAACCACAGGGTTCCGGCTTCCCGTGTCTCCGCTCTCGACCGTACCGAAAAAACGCTTTTCTTGCACCGCGGTTCGCGCCGCAACCTGAGAACAGTCGTTGAGGCTTGGCGCCAAACCGGATGGGATTGATGAAACGCAAGAAAGGCAAAGAGTTTCATGGCTCTCTATGAACATATTTTCCTTGCCCGGCAGGACATTGCCGCTCCGCAGGTCGACGCGCTCGTCGAGACCTACAAGGGCGTCGTGGAAGCTGCCGGCGGCAAGGTCGGCCGTATCGAGAACTGGGGCCTCAAGTCCCTCACCTACCGCATCAAGAAGAACCGCAAGGCCTTCTACGTGCTCATGGACATCGACGCCCCGGCCGGCGCCGTGCAGGAAATCGAGCGCCAGCAGCGCTACAACGAAGACATCCTGCGCTTCATGACCATCAAGGTCGAAGCCCATGAAGAAGGCCCGTCTGCCATGATGCAGAAGCGCGACCGCGACGACCGTCCGCGCCGCGAAGATGGCGACCGTCCGTTCTCTCCGCGTGKCGATCGTCCGCCGCGCCGTGACGATGGCGACCGTCCGCCGCGCCGCGATGGCGACCGTCCCTTCCGTCCGCGCGACAACTAAGGAGATCTCACCATGGCTGATACTTCCTCTTCCTCACCGGCCCGCCGTCCGTTCCATCGTCGCCGCAAGACCTGCCCCTTCTCGGGTGCCAATGCGCCGCGGATCGACTACAAGGACGTCAAGCTGCTGTCGCGCTACATTTCCGAGCGTGGCAAGATCGTCCCGTCCCGCATCACTGCGGTGTCGCAGAAGAAGCAGCGCGAACTGGCCCAGGCCATCAAGCGCGCCCGCTTCCTGGGCCTTCTGCCCTACGTCGTCGCCTAAACAATCGCTACGGCATGACTCTGCGGCAACTGTCGCAGCCTGACTCACGGGAAGGCGGCTTCGCCTTCCTCCTCCCTTCCGCGATGGGCGCGGATCGGAAAACCTAAATCCCATGTTGGGGACCTGAGATCTCAATTCAGGACAAACCCCTAACTGCTTCATTCGCTTGAATGAACAGGACAGCGAGAACGATGAAACCGACTGCCAACCCGATCCTGATCGGCATTGTTGCCGGCTTGGCCGCAGCCATATTGATGGCTGTGTCCGTCTACGTGCAAATCGTTCCCCAGCTTGTAGCCATTACGCTTCTCTTCATCGCCGGCCTCGGCTTCGGTCGGGTGGCAGGCATCGTTGCGGTCGTGACCGTGGCGCTCGCCCTGGGCGCGTTGACGTCTTCGCCACTTTTCGCGCTAGTGCTCCTGATCACACTTCTGCCGGCGGCTGTGATGAGCCAGCTTGCCAGCCTAGCGCGACCCGCCGCAGAAATCGGTGGGCCTGAGACTTCGCTTGCTTGGTACCCGCTCTCCGACATGCTGCTCGCCGGTGCTACGCTGGTTGCGCTGGCAACGATATTCTTGCTGATGCTACAGACAACGGCGACCTATGAGCTGGCGGCCGATCAGGTGATCCAGATGGCTTCGGAGATCAATCCAAGTCTCGTCACTCAGGATCTAAGGCCGCAACTGATTGTCGCGATCAAGACCTTTCTGCCGTTCGGACAAGGGATCGGCAATATGGTTCAGTTGTTTGCCGGCTTCTACTTTGCCATGCGCATTCTGACAGCAATCGGCCGCAGCGTGCGTCCGCGCGAGGACATTCGCGCCAGCCTCAGGATGAACCGGCTGTCGATCGTCGTGTTTCTCGCGGGCGTCGTGCTGATGTTCGCCGGCGACAAAGCCGCCATTATCGGCGCCTCCTTTGCCGGCGCCATGGCCGGTGGCTATCTGCTTTCGGGCTTCGCCATCATCCACAATGCGGTGCGTGAAAAACCCTGGGCGCTGCCGGCGCTCATTCTCGTCTATCTCGTCACCGTGATTTTCCCGCCGCTGACGGTCGTGATCGCGATCGCCGGCGGCCTCGCAAATCCGCGTCGCGCCATCGCACTGACGCCGGCCAGACCCAACCAGACCTCCAACAATTCGAACTGAAAGGAACATAAAATGGAAGTCATTCTCCTCGAACGCGTCAACAAGCTCGGCCAGATGGGCGAGACCGTGAAGGTCCGCGACGGCTATGCCCGCAATTTCCTGCTGCCGATGGGCAAGGCGTTGCGCGCCAACGAAGGCAACAAGAAGCGCTTCGAAGCCGAGCGCGCCACGCTCGAAGCCCGCAACCTCGAGCGCAAAAGCGAAGCCCGGACCGTTGCCGACAAGCTCGAAGGCAAGAGCTTCGTCATCGTCCGCTCGGCCGGTGAAACCGGCCAGCTCTACGGATCGGTTGCCGCTCGAGACGTCATCGAGACGCTTGCCTCGGAAGGCTTCAACATCGGCCGCAACCAGGTCGATCTCAACCATCCGATCAAGGAAATCGGCCTGCACAAGGTCACGCTGCACCTGCATGCGGAAGTCGAGATCGAGATTTCGCTCAACGTCGCCCGTTCGGCCGACGAAGCCGTCCGCCAGGCCAAGGGCGAAAGCCTCACCTCCGCTGACGCCATCTACGGTGTCGATGAAGATGCGCTGAAGCCGGAAGACTTCTTCGATCCGAACCAGCTCGAACACGGCGAAGAGCTCTGATCTTACCGATTTGAAGATCTTCTCGAACGGAACCTTCGGCCTTGCCGGAGGTTCTTCTTTTTTGAAATTAACCATATGTGACGTTTTTTGGCCGACTGTCCCCTCGCCCACATAAAACGTTCGTTCAATATAGTTGACGACTAGCTGCGTTTTGATAAGTTTACCAAACATTAACGTTTTGTAACGTCGGCCGAAACCACCGCGCGAGCGTTGCGTGGCGGCGAAGCCGCCATCAAAGTGCGTGGTGATCGAATGTTCAACGGGATTCTCGACGGGTTCATTGCCAAAGCCGTTGTCAAGGGCAGCCTCAAGGTGACCTATGCAAATGGCAAGACCAAGTCTCATGGCGACGGCAGCGCCCAGGGTTTTTCACGCACCGCATTGTGGATGATGGCGAAGCCCGAAAGCAGATAGCCACCGGCCATGGCGCC
>NZ_JBFUFF010000058.1:0-43685 GCF_056403555.1 Rhizobium sp. P2_G2 | reverse complement strand
TGGCGGCACTGCGGAGGGCGGCAAGGACACGTCGGCGGCGCACACGCTGACATTCGCGATCACGAGCGACACGTTTACCGGCACCAAGGCGGCCGATAAGCTTGTCGGCACCGATGGGCACGACATCCTCAACGGCATGCACGGCGATGACAAGCTGACCGGCGGCAGGGCGAATGATACGTTTGTGTTCAAGACCGGCGATGGTCAGGATACGATTACCGATTTCGACCACAAGCAGGGGGATAAGATCGATCTCTCCGGGTTGGATGGCGTCGCGTCGTACAAGGACCTTGTGAAGAACCATCTGTCCGGAGGCGATCACATGGTGACGATCTCGGATGGGGATGGAGACACGATCACCTTGCTGCATACGAGCGTGGGTGATCTCCACAAGGGCGATTTCCTGTTTTGATCGGCGCTTGTGGCATCTTACGCAACCACGCAGGACACACCCAAAAATAGTCAAACGCCGGTGGCAACGATCTGCTATCTCGCTTCCACGAGATTTTGCCGCCGGAAGTGATGATCGACCTCGTCGGACCGGGCGCAACAGCCGCCTGGGCAGAATGCTCGCATCGTCGACAGACAGACCCGAGCAGGATGCGCCATGTCCCATACGCCTTACCCCGAAACCCTGGTCAACACCTATACGACCGGCGGTCAGATGGAGCCGGTGGTGGCGGCGCTCTCCGATGGCGGCTGGGTGGTGGTGTGGGGCGATACCGACCGCAATGGCGGCACCTACGAAATCTACGAGCAGGCCTACAATGCCGATGGAACGACGCGCGGCAGCGAGGCGCTGGTCAACAGCTACGTGACGGGCATGCACTATGTCGAAGCGGTCACCGGCCTTGCCGATGGCGGCTGGGTGGTGACCTGGAGTGACGGCACCGGCGAGGATGGCGATGGCTACGGCGCCTTCCAGCACGCCTATAGCGCAGACGGCACCACCCTGGGCCAGGAGACGCATGTCAACACCTACACCACAGGCGGTCAGCTCAACCCGACGCCGATCGCGCTTGCGGGCGGCGGCTGGGTGGTGACCTGGATGTCGAACGGCGAGGATGGCGACGGCTACGGCATCTACCAGCAGATCTATAAAGCCAATGGCAAGGCCAAGGGCGACGAAACACAGGTCAATACCTATACGACGGGCCATCAGACGAGCGGCGGCGACACCACGGCGCTTGCCGGCGGCGGCTGGGTGGTGAGCTGGACTTCGGCCGGCGAGGATGGCGACGGCTATGGCGTCTATCAGCAGGCTTATCATGCCGATGGCACGAAGATGCGCGGCGAGGTGCGGGTCAACACCACGACCGCAGGCGATGAGAGCTCCGTCGATATTGCCGGCCTGACCGGTGGCGGCTGGGTGGTGACATGGCAGATCACCAGTTCGGACCACTCGACCACCGACCTCTACCAGCAGGTCTACGCTGCCAATGGCAAGCCTGTGGGCGAGGAAACGCATGTCAATACCAGCACGGGTGGCTATCACTACTTCCGGTCGGTCACCGCGCTCGAGAATGGCGGCTGGGTGTCGACATGGGAGGACAGCGGCAGCCCCAACATCCGTCAGCGGGCCTATGCCTCCGACGGCTCCGCACTGGGCGGGGAAACCCAGATCAATACCTACACGTCCGACTCCAACTATTACGACAGCACCGTGGCGCTCGCCGATGGCGGCTGGGTGGTTGTGTGGGACGCGATCGGCGAGGACGGCGACGGTTCCGGCATCTACCAGCGGATCTACAATGCCGATGGCACGGCCAGGACCGGCGACATGCGGGTCAACACCACCACGACGGCCGACCAGGCAGAGGCAAAGGCAACGGCGCTCGCCGATGGCGGCTGGCTGGTGACATGGTATTCCGGCAGCAATGCCGACGACAATTATGACGTCTACCAGCAGCGCTATGATGCGGATGGCCAGATCTACGGCACCAACCACGCGCCGACAGCGGCGGACGGGACGATCGGCAGCCTGACCAACGGCGCTTATGCCTTCTCGAAGACCACGTTCGCCTTTTCCGACGGCACGGACGGCGATCGTTTTGCTTCGGTGACCATCAGCGCCTTGCCTTCGGCCGGCAAACTGCTGCTCAACGGTGAGGCGGTGACGGTGGGCGAGACCATTTCCGCTGGCGATCTCGCCCACCTCGTCTGGCAGGCTGGCAGATATGCGCTGTCGGCGACGATCGGCTTTACGGTGACCGACAATGGCGGCACTGCGGAGGGCGGCAAGGACACGTCGGCAGTGCACACGCTGACCTTCGCGATCGAGAGTGACACTTTCACCGGCACCAAGGCGGCCGATAAACTTGTCGGCACCGATGGCCATGACATCATCAACGGCATGCGCGGTGACGACCGGCTGACCGGCGGCAAGGCCGACGATACATTTTTGTTCAAGACCGGCGATGGCCAGGACAGGATCACCGATTTCCACCATGCTCAGGGCGACAAGATCGACCTGTCAGGGGTGGATGGCATCGCGTCGTATAGGGATCTGGTCAGGAACCACATCACCGAAGGGCACGACGGTGTCGTGATCAGCGATGGGGATGGGGATACGATTACGCTGCTGCATGTGAGCGCGGGTGATCTGCACAAGGGCGATTTTGTGTTTTGATCTKTGCCCGTCGCACTGGTCACTTGAGAAACGACGGACCAAGGGAAGGGTGGGCATTCCATTCCCGGTTCAGCGCCTTGAGTTCGTCGTGTGGATAGACCTTGCYGCGGCTCTTCTGGAATGATGGCTCCAGCATGAAGCGATGGCCCTTCCACAGCTCCGCCATCATCAGGCCGAGCAATTGCTTGCGCTTGACTGGGATCGAGAACAGCAAGGTCTCGTTGCCGGTGATTTCAGTCTGGTAAAGCGTGCCGCCGAGGTCGAACAGCGCAAACCTCATTGTATGCTGCTGCGCTTCGTTCCTGGTCACGGACATCAGATGGCCGCCCGGCTCGTCATGGAGAAAGATCGACGTGGATGTGTTGGTCAGGATGCCACGGCAGAGATCGAGAAGGTCCGAAACCGGATCGCGGAAAATCTCGGTGACAGTGCAGATATAGGGCCCGCTTTCGCAGGCGATGACGATGTCGATCCAGCCGTGACCGCGCAGCACAAGGCTGAGGCCCAATGTGTCGCAAGTGTCGGGCGGGGTTCGAGTCACCAGTCAATCCTTTGGTTCGTCCAGGCTGGACCGCCATTGCGATAACGGCAAGGTGCCGTTACGTCCTACAGCCTTAAAGCCGCGTCGTAACCCGCGCCCTCCCGTTGGGTTGGAATGTTGCTTGCTCAGGCGAGCAGCATCGATGGCGTGACGCCGGTCCGCTCCCTCAGTGAGATGGGTGCCTTTGCTTTCGCGTTCTATTGCTGGGTCCCGATCACTGTGAAATCGGAAGGCCGCTCAGCCGAGGCTCCATAACACCGTGACCAGCACCAGCAGAACCAAAAGCACGATCCACCTTCGCAAAGCTGGCTTGCGGGGCGGTGGCGGGTGGTGAATGTAGTGGAAGTAATAAAAGTCCGGTTCTTGCGCCGTGACGAGGTTATTGTAGACGCCAGGCGAGATGTCGCGGTGCACAATCTTATTGAAACGGCCGGACCAAATGGTGAGTTTCTTTGTTTCAGCGTCATAAGCGGCTTTTCGAAGCCTTTTTGAATTAAGGGCGACGACTGAATTCTTCTGTGGCTCAATTTCGGTATCGGTCATTGGTGCGACCTTGTTCTACGGGATTGCAGAATAGCGCAAAACTCGCGCCAGTAAATATGTCAGTAGAGTTGTTGTGCTTTGCCTCGATTCGTATCCAGGTCACTCCCTTCATATCGAAGGGGGGTGTCAACAGTATGAGGCCGGGCTGAAAAAAACAAGGCTTTGCCAAATGCCGGAGGGAAGTGAGGTCCCGGGCGGCGTTGGCGCCCGTCGCCAAGGATTGCGTTTCCGGGTAAAGCGCACAAAATCATCTCCCGGCATTTGCAGAGCCCGGACTGTGGCCGTATCGTGCGCTCGATGTCATCGGACGATAGGCGCAAATGCTCAAAGCTCCACTTCTGATCGGCGGCTGCCCCCGCAGTGGCACGACGGCGCTGCTGCAGGTGTTGAATTCGAGTCCGCATGCCTTCGTTTCTTCGGAAGAAGACCTGCTGTCCCTGGTCGAGCGGCTCGGCAAGGCGATCAATACAAAGGAACGTCGCAAGGCTTCGCTGAAGAGCGGAATGCGTTCGCTTTCCAGCCGGGAAACGTTGACGCTCGACAACATCCATCGGCACAATTTCACCACCGAGGCCGTGTGGCCGGCGGTCCGGTCGCTGTACAAATGGCATGCGAACCGGATCAATCCCGGATCGGAGCTGGTGCTGTGGGGCGATAAATACCCGAAATATTATGAAAATCTCGCCGGGCTGCTGGCGCTGCCGCATGCGCGTTATATCCACATCACCCGGCATCCTCTCGATGTCGTCAATTCGATGTTGCGGCGCACGGCCGAGGCGGAGGAGGGGCGGGACTGGTGGAAAGCGATTGTCAAATTCGACGAGATGCTGCAGGCTTGGTCTGCCGCCTATCTGGCGGTCATGGCCATCGCGGCGCGGAAAAACGTGCTGCATATCCAGTATGAGGACCTGGTTTTCAGGTTTTCCGAAACCGTGAGCGCGATCAATGCCTTCATGGGGACGGAGCTCAGCTTCGACAACATATTGATTGATGAGCCGGGCATGCATTTCGATCGCGTCTATCTCGATCAGGAGAAGACCGACATCATCCTCTCGCACCCGACTGTGCAAGCCTATCTGAAGGACCACGGGCAGGCAGCCGTCTGAATTTCACCGACAGGCGTGTCAATCTACGATCCGGGCACCGACGCGCAACTCGCGCCAATTGCCCGATCTGCTCCGGGCCAGGGGATGGGCCGGGTTGCTCCGGACGCGTTCGGTGGGGTGCCGCCTCTTTCCCACGCCGCGCTCCGGCTGTGAAGCCGAGCGCCATGGACGTCGTCCCGGCAGCACCTCTCTGTTGACACCCATCCGTGTCCGAAAGGACCATTCAGATAGCGATCGAGCTCGACCGCGAGGAGATGCGCATCCTGCGCGAGGTGAGGCGGGGATAGAGGTCGGCGCGGTTCCGCCGATGCATCACGCTTCAGGCAGGAGGCCGTCGAACACTTCGAGAAGTGCGTCGACGATGGCTTGTCCGAGAGCATTGCCGGTCTCTGCAATGGTATCGTCGCGCATGTCGCGGGCGGCCAGAGCCAGGTTGCCGCCCTGTTCTGCGACGATTGCGCGTGCGCGTTCGATCGCCCATTGCGCAAAATCGGCCCGTGTCTCGATCATGGTGGTTTCCATGGCAAATCTCTCGGTCGGCCGCCGGACAWGCCGGCGGCAGGACGGTCATGTTTTTGGCGCTACATGGTCTCGGCGGGACAATCAAGAGCGGGGAACGGATGACTTGCTCCAAGGGCAGACATCGGCTTCGCCTCCATCTGCCGCAAATGCCCGCCCGTGGGCTTCGCATGCCGCTACCCCGAAACCCCGGGGCCGGTTGCAGGCGACATGCTGCGGAAACTCGGGAAGGCCAATGTTGTTCGAAAAATGCGGGAAAGTCCGCTCCGGGACGCCACGGCAGTCACACGCCAGGGAACTCGGTCAGCCCCCTGGCGCAGTGTCGTACCCGGTTATTGATCTTCGCTGCAGTCGGTGATTTCGCAGGTCTGGTCGGTGGTTGCGCGCTTGGCACATTCGTTGAGCGCACGGTCGACGGCGGCGTCCTTGTCGTCGTACTTGTAGCTATAGCCATAGGTGCCGTTTTCCGACACGGCCACGCAGCCCCAGGCAAAGGCGCTGGATGTCATCGACAGGGACGCCAGGATAGCCATGGATGCGAGAACAATTGCCTTCATATGCAGGTCTCCTTATTTTTGCGCCGGTTTGAGCGAATGCAGGATATTGCCGATGAGGGCCTGATCCTTGTCTTCATCGCCCTGTGTTCCCCAATAGGTGAAAATCAGGTTCTTGTCACCGACGGTGACCGAGGCGAGGCCGATCGAGGCCGGGCCGTCCTTGTCGGTGCCGGTCCAATCCACGGCATAGAAGGGCATGCCGTTGAGCGTGCTCTCGGTCGGCTTGGCCGACTTCTCGTCGACATTCACGCCCTGGTCGCCGAGATATTTGATCGCCGCCTTGACGGTGGCATCGGTGTCCTTGGCGTCCGCGACATCGACCGACAGATAGACGGCATTGTCAGGCGAGGTGGCATCGATGCCGGTGTCGGTTTCCTTCGGACCCCAATCATCCGGGATGGTCAGCGTCGCCACCGGAGCATCGCTGGGGAAGGTGAGATCGGCGGCATGAGCCGTGGAGGAGAGCAGAGCAGCCAGCGCGGCTGCGGCAAGCAGGGTCTTCATTTCCAAATCCTTTGGGTGCCAACATGGCGCGGAAGTGATGGACCGGCGCCGGTTAAGTTTGCCTGAAGCGCACTGGACGAGTGTGAGACAAGGGAAATAAACCCTTGACGTATATATGCTTAGAGGATGTCTGGCCTGATCTCGCTTACCTTCGCGCGTCCCTGAAAGGCCATGAAACACGCCTGCGGCACGTCGCCTTGATAGAGAGCACAGTTGCAATGGATTGCATGGGTGCGGCGCGTCCGAGCGCATCTTGGCTGTGCGCGGAACGACAAGGCTCAAAAATAGTTCTATGGTTCAGGAGGACATGATGACCGAAACACTTGCTATAGACGATCCCGACCGCCGCGTTCATTTGGAAGCCGTGCTCGATCAACTCCTGCTGAAAATCCAGATCAACCTCAACCAGCGCGGCTTCGGCACGAAGGAAATCCTGACGGCGCTCGACAGCATCTGCGCCAAACGCTGGGACGCCTATGAGGAAGATCCCGATCCGGCAGAAGAGGCGTGATCCCTCAAGACATGTCCGACACCAATGTCCTTTCGATCCAAACCAAACGATTGCACGGGATTAGACCTGCTCGCCGCGCTTCAGCGTCCAAACCACAGCCCATGCTTCAAGTCTCTTCCCGGTGATATTCCCAACAGCAAATAGTGGATCGCCGCCGATCGTTTCGGCCAGATCGACCGCGGCATCAGACAGATTTGCGTAGAGCTGCAGCACGGAGCCATCGCCCATACGCCAGCGGACTGTAGTGGCGGCGCCATCCGCATCGAAGACGCCGCCATGACCTTGCATGCCGGCGAGCCGGGGCACGATTGCGCGGTGCCGGAGGGAGAGAAGCGCGCGATAATATGCGAGCATGTCGCCTTGCTCCCGGCTCATCTGCCAGTCCAGTTTGGCGGAGAAAAACGTCGCCTCGGCCGTCGGATCGGGCAGGTCTGCCGCGTCGAAACCGGGTAGGCGCGACATTTCCTTGCGCCGGCCGACACGGACCTTTTCGTTCAGATCCTCGTCGAAGTCGCAGAAATACGGAAACGGCTCTCTGGCATTCCATTCCTCGCCCATGAACAGCATCGGTATCTCAGGGGCGAGCAGATAGACGGCTGCGATCGCCTTGATGACGGCCGCGTCCTGCAAAGCCATGATCCTGTCGCCGGCTGCCCGGTTGCCGATCTGGTCATGGTTCTGGATGAAGGAGATGAAGGCGGTCGGCGGCAGATGCGCGGAGGAGGTTCCGCGAAGGCCGCCGCGATAGGGCATGTGTTCACCCTGGAACACCAGGCCTTCTGCCAGCGCCCGGCCGATATCGTGCGGACTGCCCTTGTAGTCGGCATAGTAGCCGAACCTCTCACCTGTCGCCGCGATATGCAGGACATGGTGCAGGTCGTCATTCCATTGCGCCGTGTAATGGAGCGGCGTGAGGTCTTTGCGCCTTTCCAACAAGGCGGAGTCGTTGTTCTCATTTTCGACCATCAAGTGGATATGGCGGTCGCCTGCGGCCTCTCTTGCGCGTCTCGCCAGCTCGAGCAGCAGATGTTCGCCGCTGTCGTCCCGGATCGCATGCACCGCGTCGAGCCGCAGGCCGTCGAAACGGAACGTCCCGAGCCAATAAAGCGCGTTCTCGACGACGAAATCGCGAACCAGCCGCCCGCTTTTGTCGTCATAATTTATCCCTTCGCCCCAGGGAGTCCTGTGCTTATGGGTGAAGAGCGGCGCGTAGAGCGGCTGATAATTCCCGTCGGGGCCGAAATGATTGTAGACGACATCGAGGAATACGGAGATGCCGCGTGCATGTGCCGCATCGATCAGCGCCATCAGGTCCTCCGGCCGTCCGTAGCGGCTCTCCGGCGCGTAAGGCAGAACGCCGTCGTAACCCCAGCCGAAACGGCCGGGAAAATCGCCGATCGGCATGATCTGGATGGCCGTGATGCCCACGTCGCTCAGATGATCCAGCCGCTCCATCGCCGCGGCGAACGTGCCCTGCCGGGTGAATGCACCGATATGGACTTCGCTGATCACGATTTCATGCCAGGGACGGCCTTTCCATTGCGGCACTGCCCATCGGTACCGGTCGAGGTCCACCACCTCGCTCGGGCCGTGTACGTCGTCCGGCTGGAAGCGGGAGGCCGGGTCCGGCACAGCCAGGCCATCCGGCATGACGAAAGAATAGCGCTGGCCGGCACCGACATCCTTCCGTTCGAGCCTGTGCCATCCGTCGTCGCCGCGGATCATGCGTAGCGGCGCGTGATTGTCGATCTTGACGGCGACCGGGTCCACCAGGGGCGCCCAGAGCCGGAAGGTCACGCTGTCATTGCCGAGAACAGGGCCGAACGTCGGTATCAAGGAATGCTCCATGGCTGCAGTCTATCGGAATAATGGCTCGGTGGAGCCCCCTCGGAGGTATTGAAGGTTCAACCGCCCCGGTGCGGGCAGCGACAGCCACGAGGACTGCGCCTACAACAACAACGCCCCATATAGTGCCCCGTGTCTGATAGCTAACAATCAAAGCCGCTGCTGGTTCCTCCTGTCGCGAGGCGACGTGTCGGGGCAGTAACGCGGAATTTTGCGCGAGGCGGGCAGGGAACCGGGCGTGCAGATGTTGTTCGACCCTCGACAATATCGGAGACCAAATCCCGGACGATCGGCGATCATCGCCTCCGCCCTCTCACATCAGGGCGTACCACATTTTCGGATCGGTGGATGACTGGATGCTGATCCAGCGAAGGCCTACCGCGTTCCAAGGCTTGACCTCGTCGGTGAGATTGTCCAGCACGACATCGCCATCATTGGTCCGCGCCACCAGGACGAGGTGGCCTTCGCCCCGCTCGGTCTTGCCGATCGCCAGCCGCAGCGACGAGGCCGGCCAGCCGTGCCGGATCAGCACATGCCGCTTCGACACGGCATAATCCTCGCAATCGCCGGCTTTCGGAAACAAAGTCCAATTGTCATCGGCAGTGGGGTCGGGGCGCGGCGCGATCTGATGATTGACCGCGCTGTTGACGTCATCCAGATCGGCCATCTTGCCGAATGTCGGGTTAACGGCTGCCACATTGCGTGAGCCAACGCATTCCGCCGGAGAGCGCATGCAAAACATCACCGAGGCAAAGGGTGCCGTCACTCGGCGCTTTCCGGACAGAAAGGCGGGACCGGTGAAGCGCGGGCCCGGTTTCGGCGCTGTCGGCTTGGCCGACTGGCATCCGGCTACGATTGCCAAAATGGCAATGATCGCCATTGTTCTCGACGGCTTCATGCGTGGTGATGTCCAATTCCTGCATTTTTGAACATGCTGCAGATATCAGAATCTTGCGCTCCGGGCCATCCGGTTATCGCAAACCAGCCTTGCCGGCAGTTGAGGCGGTTCTGGCAGGGGGCTGGCGGGATTTTTGAAGCGCCTTTAAGGATGCGTCCCCAAGCGATCGGCCGTGGCCTCCTACGCCGCCGTCACCGCACCTCTCGGTCATACTCCCCCGCCAATTCTTCCCGGCTGCACAGTCCCCCGGTTCAGCCCAAAATCCCTCAGCTTGATTTTCGCGCGGCGGCCGTCGGCGTGGTGGAAGACGATGCCCTCCATGTCCTTGTCGGCGAACCAGGCTTTCAGCCCGGCGAAATCGCGCGGCACGGTCTCGTCCAGCCTGAGCGTGTCGTGCGAGATCAGCCGATGGGCGGACAAGTGTTCCGGATTGTCTTGTATTTTTGGCCCGACGAGCTCATAGGTTCCGTCGGCAAGTGGTGCTGCCGCGGCGAGGGCCTCGCGATGGTAGGCATCCTCGGGGCCGTCGCCGACCGGCATCCAGCCCATGGTCTTGCCGGTCTCGRCATCGAAATCGGCCTGCTCGAATCCGTTCGGCGCAGCCTCACCCTTGCGCAGTTCCCGTCGCTTGTAGAGCCTGCCGTCGCGCACCCGCGAACACGTGCCGTCGATCTTCAGCGTCGGCCATCCTTCGCCTGCGGCGACCCATTCGCAGCCGGCATGGACTTGATCGACGACGCGGCTCCTGTCGCCGTTCCAGTCACGCTCGAAAACCGTCGGTATTTTCTTCATCTGACGCCTCTTGATGCTGTCGTTGCTGCCGCGCCGTTTGGGGGCAGGGCGCGCGACGGCTGCTTTTACAGGAGTGTGGTTGTGATGTCGTGTGCTGTCGAGGACATATGGCGGGTGATTGCGCGCGCGGCTCGCCCAGCAGTTTCTCTGCTGCAGCCCCGATTGCTCACCCAATTCGCCGCCACTCACAAAACATAGAAAATCATTTCACTTTCGCCTGATGAAATGCTCCTAAAAGCGTTGCGGCGCAGCGATCGGGCGTAGATGATTTCGCGATGACAATCGGGGTCGCATCTGGACGTGCACGATCCCACAGCATCGGCATTTTCGGTCGTGACATGGTGAAAGCATCGCATCTTCGGCCCATCGCAGCCCTCGACGTCGCCAAGAACGCGGCGGCGGATGTTGCGGCATCGCCGAGTGCAATCTCGCTCGCCGGCGTCAGCAAGTCATATCAGGGGCGCATGGTGCTCAAGGATATTTCGCTCGACGTCGCGGCCGGCGAGTTTCTGGCGATCGTCGGCCCCAGCGGCTCGGGCAAGACCACGATCATGCGGCTGATCGGCGGGTTCGAACCGCCGGATGCCGGCACGATCCGGATTGCCGGTGAGGACGTCACAGCGGAGCCAGCCGAGCGGCGCAAGGTCAATACTGTCTTTCAATCCTATGCGCTCTTTCCGCATATGAGCGTGATCGACAATGTCGCCTATGGCCCGCGCATGCATGGGGCAGGGCGGGCGGAGCGGCTGGCGAAGGCGCGCGGCCTGCTCGATCTCGTGCGCCTGTCCGACGCGGCCGAGCGTCGGCCGCACGAGCTTTCCGGCGGCATGCAGCAGCGGGTGGCGCTGGCACGTGCGCTTGCCAATGATCCTGCGGTGCTTCTGCTCGACGAACCGCTCGGCGCTCTCGACCGCAAGCTGCGCGACGAGATGCAGCGGGAATTGCGCCGGGTGCAGAGCGAGCTCGGCGCGACCTTCATCTATGTGACGCATGATCAGGACGAGGCCTTCGGCATGGCCGACCGGCTGGCGGTGATGCGCGATGGCCGCTTCGAACAGGTCGGCGCCCCGGCAGAGATCTATGATGCGCCGGCCAATGCCTGGGTGGCGCTGTTCGTCGGCAGTGCCAACAGGCTGCGCGCGCGGTTGACGGCCAAGGGCATGCCGGCGGCGCTGCAATCCGATTTCGGCGCCATCGCCGCGGGTCACCTTGAAGATGGGGCCAGTATCGGCGACACGCTGCTGGTTGTCGTCCGGCCGGAGGCGACGCATTTCGCGCCCTTCGACGCCAAGGCGGCGGCGCAGCCGAACCGCTTTGCAGCGCGGCTGGTCGACAAGGTGGCGATCGGGCCGTCTTTGCGTCTGAGAGCAGTGACGCCGGGCGGGCTCGCCTTCGAGGCGGTGGTGCAGCGCCTCACCGATGGGCCTTCGGTGGATACGCTTTCTGTCGGGGACGATGTCTTCGTCTCGTTTTCCGCCGGCGCTGCCCGTGCCTATCGGGACGATATTTCGCCGCAGACCAGATCATAGAAGGAGGACCAAGCCGATGTCGGACAATCGTTTTTCGCCAAGCCTGCCTGTCAGCAGGCGCTCCATGCTCGGGCTGCTGGGCGCAGCCCCGGTCGCCGCGGCCCTCGGCGGCGTGTTTTCCAGCCCTTCGCCTGGCCGTGCCGCCACGGCGGGCCAGCTCAATATCTACAGCTGGCCGGATTATTTCTCCAAGGAGACGCTTGCGGCTTACGCCGAGAAGACAGGCGTCACCCCCAATATCGCCACCTATGATTCCAACGACACCATGTTCGCCAAGCTAAACAGCCCGGCAGGGCAGGGTTTCGACATCGTCGTGCCGTCGTCGAGTTGGATCAAGCAATTGGCCGACAAGGGGCTGCTGGAAGAGCTCGATCATTCCAGGCTCAATCTCGCCTCGCTCGACCAGGACCTGCTCAACCGCGACTATGATCCCGGCAACAAATATTCGATCCCCAAGGATTGGGGCCTGCTCGGCGTCGTCTACGATCCCGCAGCGGTCGGCGGCGAGATCAAGACCTGGGAGGATTTCTTCAAGGCCGGCGAGAAGCCTGAAGTGTCGGGCAAGATCCGCATGTCGGATTCCGGCTGGGAAACCATCGGGCCGCAGCTCTGGATCGAGGGCAAGGACTGGAACAAGGCCACTATCGACGAGATCAAGGCGGCCGGCGAGAAGCTGAAGGCCTTCGCCAAGCATGTGAAGTCGTTCTCCGGGCTCGATCCGAATTCGGTCGCCAATGGCGCGATCGTCATGGCCCAGACAAATCAGGGCAAGGCCCGCGCTATTATCGGCCTCAATCCGAAGCTGAAATGGGCCGTGCCGGGGCCGTTCAGCGAGCTTTGGGTCGACAATTACGCCGTGGTCAAGGGCGCGCCCAATCTCGACCAGGCCTATGATTTCCTGTCTTTCGTGCTGCAGCCGGATATCCAGCTGGCGGAGACCAATTATATCGGCTTTCCGGAAGCGGTGGCCGGGCTGAGGCAGAAGATCGGCGCCGATGTGCCCAATGCCGACCTGATTTTCGGCGGCAAGGACCTGGACTTCAAGAAGCTGACCTCCTTCGTCGTCAATCCCGAGACGATCGGCACCTATAGCCAAGTGCAGCAGGAAATCCAGGCGGCGGCCGGCTGATCGTGACCGGAGCCCCGGCCGCACCCGTCTTGCGCAACCGCGCCATTGCCGGCGAAGCCTTCGCCGGCAATGGCCGTGTGCGCTCGGTGTCGCCGCGGCTCCTCGATCATCTGCTGGCGGCGGTGCCGACTGTATGGCTCGCGCTGTTCTTCCTGGCGCCGCTCGGCTTCACCGTGGTCTACTCGTTTGGCCACTCCACCTTCGGCGGGGTGGAGCCCGGCTTCACGCTGGAGAATTATGGCGAGGCGCTCACCGGCTTTTATGGCGCCACACTTGTCCGCACCATCGTCTTTGCGGCCAGCGCTTCGGCGCTGTCGATCGCGGTCGCCTATCCCGTCGCCTATTTCATCGCGCGGCGAACGGAGCGGCGGCGGGCGCTTGCCATCACGCTGATCCTCATTCCCTACTTTTCCAGCTTCCTCATCCGCATCATGGCGCTCTACATGCTGATGTCGCGCCAGGGCCTGGCCGAGATCGTGCTCAATGCGCTCTGGCTGCACTCGGGGCCGCTTGACGTGCTCGATACGCAGACGGCGGTGTTCATCGGCATGGTCTATGCCTATCTGCCGATCGCCATCGTGCCGCTCTATGTCGTGCTCGACCGCATTCCAAGGCCGCTTCTGGAAGCCAGCCGCGATCTCGGCGCCTCGCGCTTCAAAACCTTCCTCAATATCACCCTGCCGCTCAGCCGGCCCGGCCTTGCCACCGCCGTGCTGCTCACCGCCGTGCCGATGCTGGGCGAGATGGTGATCCCCAAACTGCTCGGCGGYAGCCGCGGCGTGCTGATGGGCCAGGCGCTGTCCTCGCAATATCTGCAGTCGCAGAACTATCCGCTCGGCTCGGCCATGGCGGTGCTGATCCTGATCGTTATTGCGATCATCGTCGCCGTGCTGGCGCGGCTGACGCGCGGCTTTGCGGAGGTGGGGCGATGAGCGCGATTGTGTCTCCCGCTCGCCGCCGGACGTCGCTCATCGATGCCGGCCTGCTCGTCTGGTATAGCGCTGCGCTGGTGTTCCTGTTCGCGCCGATCATTGCCGCACTGGTCTATGCCTTCAATCTCGGCGTGGTCAACAAGCAGACGGCGACGATCACCGGCTGGACATTGCAATGGTTTCCCGCTGCTTGGGAGGACCTGTCGCTCAGGCGCGCGGTGCAATCGAGCCTGGTCGTGGCCCTCTGGTCGGCGGTGATCTCGGTGCTGATCGGCGCATCGCTGGGCTATGCCCTGGTGCGCCATCCGAGCGCTTTCGTGCGCAAATTCCTCGCCGGGCTTACCTATATGCTGCTGATCGTGCCGGAGACGGTGATCGGGGTGTCGCTGCTGCTGACCTATGCGGTGACCGGCATCCGGCTTTCGACCGCGACGCTGGTCGCCGGCATCACGCCGATTTCGATCGCCGTCGTGGCGCTGATCGTGCGCGCCCGGGTGCTGACGCTCGATCGGCGCATCGAGGAGGCGGCGGCCGATCTCGGCAGTACGCGGCTCAAGACCCTGCGCTTCATCGTCCTGCCGCAGGTTCTGCCTGCGATCGCGGCCGGCGGGGTCATGGCCTATACGTTTTCCTTCGACAATCTGGTCGTGTCGGCGTTCCTCACCACGCCGCAGATCAATACGCTGCCGGTCTATCTCTATGGTAGCCTGCAATATGGCCCGTCGCCGGCAGTCTATGCGGCGGCGGCCGTGGTGTTCCTGTTCACCCTCCTGATGCTGGCAATCGCGGCGCTTCTGTTCGGCCTGGCGCGCAGGGCCGGCGCGGTGCGGCTGCTCAGCTAGGGTTGTTTTGGCAAGGTCTCCCACATGTCCGCTCTCCCGCCCAGCGCATTGCTCAATCTGCCGGCCTATCCCGCCGACCGCTACGCCGTCACCGCCGACCGGCTGAAGGCACTGCTTTCCACCCGTTCCGACGTTCTGCTGATCCAGGCCGAAGCGCTGCTGGCGCTCGAAGCCGCCGCCACCAGCGTTGCAAGGCCGGGGCTCTCCGCCGTCAATATCGTCACCAGCCCCTATGGCAGCTATTTCGGCGCCTGGCTGCGCCGCGGCGGGGCGGATGTCATCGATGTGACGGCAGAGCCCGGCCAGCCGATCGCGCTCGCGGCCGTACGGCGGGCGGTGGAGGCGCTGCCGAGGCTCGATCTCCTGTCGGTCGTGCATGGCGAAGCGGCCAATGGCGCCCTCAATCCGATTGCCGAGATCGTCACGCTCGCCAGGGCGCAGGGCGCGCTGACCGTGGTCGATGCCGTCGCCTCGTTCGGCGCCCATCCATTCGCCGTTGATGCGCTGGGGGTCGATATCGTCGCCATCGGCCCGCAAAAGGCGCTCGGCGGCCCGACCGGGCTTTCGGCGCTTTCCGTCAGCGACRGGGCATGGGCGCATATTGCAGCCATCGCGCAAGCCGCACCCTCGCTGCTGTCGCTCCATGACCTCAAGCAAAACTGGATCGATAGCGGCCGTGGCGTCTTGCCCGGCACGCCCTCGGCCATGGAATTCTGGGCGCTGGAGGCCACGCTCGACCGGGTCGAGGCTGAAGGAATCGAACATCTGGTGGCCCGCCATCAGCAGGCCGCCAGCGCCACCCGCGCCGGCCTGCGGGCGCTCGGCATCGCGCCGTGGATCGCAAGTGACGCCTCTGCCTCTGCTCTGGTCACCACCGCGCCCGTGCCCGAAGGCATCGGGGCCGAGGCGCTGATCACCGCTGCCGCCCGCTTTGGCGTCGCGCTCGGGCGCGGTTTCGGCGACATTGCCGACCGGCTGGTGCGGCTCGATCATACCGGCGCGCGTGCCGCCTTCACGCCCGTGCTGGCCAATGTCGTCGCCTATGGCGCGGCACTCCGCACCTTCGGCCATGCCGTCGATCTCGGACGTGCCGCGGAGGCTGTCACGGCCGCCTATGCCGATGGGGGCTAAGATGGAATTTGTGCGCTTGCTTCACTTGTCGGTCGATTCCTGTCGGAACTTATTCCATGGATTATATATTTATTGTGTGAATACCAAAAATTTGCTTAGGCTTCCGACCGACAATTCCGCGGATTGTCGTCGACGCCATCCGCTTCTGGAGCGTGCCCTATGAACGAATTCGTACAGGTCCGGTTCGGCACCGTCTATCCGGTAGAGCCATCCGTCAGCGCCCAGGTCGAGTGGATCTGGCAGCGGCTGGGGGAGGAGGCGATCTTTGCCTCGCGCAGCGACGGGGCACTCAGCCGGACGATGAATTCGGCCATTCTCTATCACCCTAGCTTTGCGGCGGCACTTGCGCACCGGCTCGCCCAGAAAATCGCCAATCACGATCTCGACGGCGAAGAGATGATGATGGTGATCAACCAGGCGTTTCTCAGTGATCCCGCAATCATCACCGCTGCGGCAGCCGATCTCGTCGCCGTCAAGGAGCGCGATCCGAGCAATGCCGAGATTCTGACGCCGTTTCTCTATTTCAAGGGGTTTTTGGCGCTGCAAGGCCAGCGGGTCGGCCATTGGCTCTGGCACCATAGCCGCACCCACATGGCGCGGCATCTGCAGAGCCGGATTTCCGAAGTCTTCGGCGTCGACATCCATCCGGCGGCGCGCATGGGCCGCGGCATCATGCTCGACCATGGCAGCGGGCTGGTCATCGGCGAAACCGCAGTCGTCGAAGACGATGTCTCGATCCTGCAGAACGTCACGCTGGGCGGTACCGGCAAGGAAAGCGGCGACCGGCATCCGAAGGTGCGCCGCGGGGTGCTGATCGGCTGCGGCGCAAAGATCCTCGGCAATATCGAGATCGGCGAGGGCGCCAAGATCGGCGCCGGCAGCGTCGTCGTCTCGCCCGTGGCAGCCTATACATCGGTGGTTGGTATCCCGGCCCGCCCGGTCGGCCGCTCCTCGCCCGACAAGGGCATGCCCGGCGTGACGATGAAACAGGCGCTGGATGAGCCGGATTACGTCATCTGATACCAAGTGTCGATGATATGACGTGGCTGTATGGGGCTTGCGGGATCGCCGCGCGCCAATACGGCAATTGATGCTCGGCACCGATCTGCCGTGGGAGACAGTGTCTTGACGCCATCGAGGCGACAGCGGATGGCAATTAATCCCTGGCTGCGTCGAACGGAGTGGACAAGCTCGCTTCAATTCCGATCGTCCCGCACTACATATCCATCACGCCAAAATCCGGATCGTCAAAATGCAAGAAGTGAAAGTCAAGACCCGCCCTACCGGCGCCAATGCAGTGCTTGGCCGTAACGGTTTTCCGCACATTACCTCGGTCACCGGCGGCGAAATCGATATCGTCACCGGCGCCTCGCAGCCGGGCTTCAATCCGCTCGACCTGCTTTATGCCTCGCTTTCCGCCTGCCTGGTGCTCAGCGCCCGGATCGCCGCGAGCCGCATGGGCGTGCTCGACAAGATCGAGCGGATCACCGCCGATGTCACCGGCGAGAAGGCGCATGACGGCCTTTCGCGGGTGGAAAAGTTCAATATCGTTTTCAAGGTCGAAGGCGATATCGACGGGGAAACGCGCTCGGCGATCATCTCGGCGGCGGAGGACGAAATCTGCACCGTCAGCAACACGATTCGCGGCAATCCGGAATTCGTCACGACGGTGGCCTGAGGCCCTGTTCAGGCGAGCGCTGCCAGCCAATCATCCGATGCCAGCGCGTTGCGGTCGAGCGACCGGTCGATCAGACCGGATTTCATCATCACAGCCCGGTCGCACATATGGGCGATCACGCCGGGGTCGTGGCTGACGAGGATCAGCGTCATGCCCTGCAAGCGCTTGAGATCGTTGAGTAGGTTGAGGATTTCGGCTTGCACCGAGATGTCGAGCGCCGAGGTCGGCTCGTCGAGCAGCAGCAGGGACGGTTTCAGCAGCAGCGCCCGGGCGATGGCCACGCGCTGCCGCTGGCCGCCGGAAAGCTGGTGCGGATAGCGCGCCGCGATGTCAGGCGATAGGCCGACCTTCCCGAGCACGTCGGTGACCTGCCGCGCGATGTCGCGCCCGCCGCGGATCGCCAGCGGCTCGCCGAGCGTGCGGCTGATACGGTGGCGCGGGTGCAGTGACGAATAGGGGTCCTGGAACACCATCTGGATATTGTCGCGCAGCCGGCCGGTTATCTTGCGGCCGGGCTGCAGCATGTCCCCGAAGACGCGGATCGAACCCTGCCAATGGGTGTTCAAGCCGGCAATCGCCCTGAGAACCGTGGTCTTGCCGCAGCCGGACGGGCCGACGAGGCCGAATGTCTCGCCTTCACCGACCTCGAAGCCGACGCCCTTTACCGCGACGAAGCGGCTGCCTGATGTCTCGAAGCCGATCACCAGGTTGTCTACCGAGATCGCATTCATGGCGCGTCTCCGTAGACGGGCAGCCGTGTGCCATAGGTCCTGGCCGATGGCTGCGCAGCCCAAAGCGCCCGCGTATAGGCGGACTGCGCCTGGGCGAGATCGGCCGATGCCATTTGCTCCTCGATCTTGCCCCGGCGCATCACCACGACACGATCGGCATAGCGCGACACCTGCCTGAGGTCGTGGCTGATCAGCAGCAGGCCCATGCCGAATTCGGTGGTCAGCGAGCGCAGCAGCGTCAGAATCTGGTCCTGCAGTGCACGGTCGAGTGCCGAGGTCGGCTCGTCGGCGATCAACAGTTTCGGCTGGTTGATGATCATCGCGGCGATCATGACGCGCTGGCCCATGCCGCCGGATAGTGCTGCGGGGTAGCTGGCATAGACGCGTTTCGGGTCAGGCAACCCGACCTTGGCGAGCATGTCGAGCGCCTTTTCGCGCCGCTCCGTGGCACCGAGGCGGGTGTGGAGCAGGAGCGCTTCCTCGACCTGCCGGCCGACCTTATGGGCCGGGTTGAGCGAATATTTCGGGTCCTGCAGGATGAGGCCGATATCGTTGCCGCGCAGAGCATTCCAGCCGGATGGCGTTAGCGCCTTGAGGTCGCGGCCGTCGAAGTTGAGCGTGCGGGCGCGCATCTCGGCGCTGCCTGGCAACAGGCGCATTACGGCCCGGCCGGTCATCGATTTGCCCGAGCCGGATTCACCGACCAGCGCTACGATCTCGCGGCCGACCGTAAAAGAGATATTGTCGACCACGCGCACCGGTCCGGTTTCGGAGGGGAAGGTGATCAACAGGCCGTCTATGTCGAGCAGCGGTTCAGCCATGGCGGGGATCCAATATGTCGCGCAGGCCGTCGGCGATCAGGTTGAAGGCCAGCGAAATCGCCAGGATGGCAAAGCCGGGGACAGCCGCGACCCACCACTGGTCGAAGATCACCTGCGTGCCATCGGCGACCATGGAACCCCATTCCGCCGTCGGCGGCCGCACGCCCAGCCCGAGGAAGCCGAGGCCGGCGGCGGCGAGGATGATGCCGGATAGATCGAGCGCCAGGCGGATGACGGCCGAGGGCAGGACAAGCGGCAGGATATGGCCCCAGAGCAGGCGGATACCGCGAATGCCGACCATTTCGGCGGCGGCGAGATAGTCGCTGCGGCGCAAGGCCGCCGTTTCGACGCGCGCCTGCCGCGCATAGGCCGGCCAGCTCGTCAGCGCCAGCGCCAAGGCGCCGTTGATCAGGCCCGGCCCCATGATGGCGACGAAGGCGAAGGCGAGCAGCAGCCGCGGGAAGGACATGACGATGTCGGTGAAGCGCATCAGGATGCGCTCGGTCATGCCGCCGAAAAAGCCGGCCAGGATACCGACGAGAATGCCGAGCGGCGCCATCAGCAGAACCACGACGAGGACGAGCAACAGGGTGGGCCGCGCGCCATAGATGAGGCGTGAGAGGATATCGCGGCCGAAGGCATCCGTGCCCAGCCAATGGGCCGATGTGGGCGGCATCAGCCGGTTGGCGGTGTCCTGGAGGATTGGATCATAGGGCGCGATCAGCGGCGCCAGCAGTGCCACGAGCAAGATCAGCGCGACGACTGCTCCGCCGATCGTGGCGGATGGCGAGCGCAGGAAACGCGTGGCGAAGGACGGTTCGGCAACCGGGTGCTCGACGATCGCGCTCATCGGYGACCCCCCGCCTGGAGCTGCAGGGCGCCGAGATCGGTCAGCGTGTTGAGCAGCACGAAGGACGTGCCGACCACAAGCGTCGCGCCGAGCACGGCTGCCATGTCGCCGGCGAACATGGCAGTGGTCAGGTAGCGGCCGATCCCGGGCCAAGCGAAGACGGTTTCGGTCAGCACGGCGCCTTCGAGCAGGCTGGCATAGGCGAGCGCCACCACGGTCAACAGCGTGCCGGCGACGTTCGGCAGGACATGGACGAGCACGACGCGGCGCATGCCGGCGCCCTTGGCTCTGGCGGTGGTGACATATTCCTGGCCGAGTTCGGTCAGCACCGTCGAGCGCGTCAGCCGGGCGATCGAGGCGAGCGCATAGATTGCGAGCGCCGTCGCCGGCAGGGCGAGATGCGACAGCGCATCGCGAAAGGCGCCGGCCTTGCCGGAGAGCCAGGTGTCGATCAGCGCAAAGCCTGTGACCGGTTTGACCGTGTACTGGAAGACGATATCGGTGCGGCCGGGTCCCGGCGCCCAATGCAGCCGGGCATAGAAGAGCTGCAGCATCAACAGGCCGAGCCAGAAGATCGGGATCGAATAGCCGATCAGCGAGATGAGGCGCGCCAGCGCATCGAGCCAGCTTCCCGGCCGCATGGCGGCGAGAATGCCGAGCGTCAGCCCGATCAGGGTGGCAAAGACAATGGCGACGGTGGCGAGTTCGATGGTTGCCGGTAATGTGCGGGCGATATCGCTCGCCACTGGCTGGCCGGTCGAGGTCGACAGGCCGAGATTGCCGGTCAGCGCCGTCTCGACATAGCGGACGAATTGCAGCGGCAGCGGTTGGTCGAGGCCCAGTTCGGCGCGGGCGGCGAGATAGGTGGACTGGCTGGCATGCTCGCCGACGAGCTGCAGCGCCGGGTCGACGGGGGCCGCGCGGGTCATGGCGAAGGTCACCAGCGCCAGGCCGAGCAGGGTGAGTGCGAAGGACCAGAGCCATTTGGCGAGCGTCCAGGCGAAAGACAACTCCCGCCAGCGTCGCCGCGGGCGGGAGTCATCGATCTCGGTTTGCGACGGGTTTGCCGTCTCTGGCACTTATTTTTCCACCTTGTCGTAATAGACCTGGTCAGCGTTCAGGCCCTGGGCATAGTTCTTCACCTTGTCGCTTAGCACGACCTCATCATTACCCTGAAGGGTGAAAACGTAGGGCGAGCTTTTCTGGATCTTCTTCTGCAGGTCCTGATAGAGCTCGACGCGCTTGGCCGGGTCCTGTTGCTTGACGGCGGCGAGCGTCTCGTCGGTCAGTTCCGGGATCACCCAGCCCGCCTGCTTGGCGACCGTGTTGGCGGAATTGTCCTTGTTGATGGCAAAGGCGCTGGCATTGGAATGCGGGTCGAAATAGTCCGGGATCCAGTAGCGCAGCGTCATCTCGTATTTGCCGGCGCGGCCGCGGGCATAGATCTCGCTGGCGACACCCGGCTGGATGTCGAGCGTKATGCCGGCCTGCGCGAAGGTCGATTGCAGCGATTGCGCGATCGACAGGAAGGGCTGGTCGTTGAAGACGATGAATTCGATCTTGAACGGTGTCTTGATGCCGCCGTCGGCAAGGATCTTCTTGGCCTTCTCGACATCGAGCTTGAACGGCGTGTCGGTCAGCGCGCCGGGGAAGCCGACCGGCAGGAAGGCCTGATGCACCGTGCTCTGGCCGCGCAGCAGGTTCTTGGCGATGCCGTCGTAATCGACGAGATAACGTGCCGCGTCCCAGAAGGCCGGATTGCCGAGCGTCGGATTGGCCTTGGAATTGATCAGCACATAGTCCGTGCGGGCCGAGGGGACGGAGAGGACCTTGACGCCGGACTTGCTCTTCAGCGCATCGATCTGGTCGGCCGACAGGCCGCGGGCGATATCGGCGTCACCCTGTTCGACGAGCAGCCGCCGGGCGCCGACATCCGGCACGTTGCGGATGATCAGGTTGGGCAGGGCTGCCTTGTCGGACGAATTGGCGTTGGCCTGCAACACCAGAGCCTCATGCGGCGTGTAATTGGCGATGACATAGGCGCCGCTGCCGGCGGAATTGGTCTTCAGCCAGCCATTGCCGAAATCATTGTCCTTGACCTGGGCGGTGACCGTCTTTTCGTCGACGATCGAAGCGATCGGCGCGGTGAGCAAGGCGAGGGCAAAGCCCGGACCGACATCGGCGCTCCAGGAAAGCTTGACATGCTTGTCGTCGACCTTGGTGACGGCGGCATCGACGCTGTCGGCCTTCCAGCCGAGCTCATTGAGGATGAAGGCCGGCGCCTTGTTGAGTTTGACCGCGCGCGTCAGCGAGAAGATCACGTCCTCGGGGCGCACCGGATTGCCGGAGGCGAACTTGGCATCAGTGAGCGCGAAGACCAGGCTCTTGCCGTCCTTGCCGGCTTCCCAGGAAGCGGCGAGCGCCGGCTCGATCTTGGTCCCGTCCTGGCGGTTGGACTGTACCAGCCGCTGGTAGACATTGTTGAACGACTGGACCGTGGTCAGCTCGAAACCTTCGGCCGGGTCGAAGCTGACGGCATCGTCGATCGACTGCGCCACGACGAGCGTGTCGCTCGGCGTTTCGGCATGCGCGAACGGAGCGCCGAGTGCGAGAACGGCGCCGAAGACGCCGCCGAGCAGTTTTTGCCTGATGGTGATGGTCATGGTGGACTCCCTTTGATCGGATGGCGGTAAGATCAGTCTTGTTTTTCGGCGAAGGCTGCGAGTTCGGGGTCGAAATCGACCTCGACGACGTTGTTGAACACGGCGGTGGCGATCATGACGCCGGCGAAGGCTGTGAGATCGACCAGGGTTTTCGGCTGGTAGCGCAGTTTCAGCGCCGCCCAGATATCGGCCGGCACGGCATTGGAGTTGGCAACGATGGCGCGGCCGAAGCGGGCAAGCAGGGCTTCTTCTTCGGAGAGCACGAGCGCGTCGGGGTCGAAGCCGGCGTTGATCAGTGCCCTGCGGAAGAACGTCACCGCGATCTTCGAGTTCAATGCCTTGGAGATCGCATGCGAAAATATCCAGATGGCGCGGTCGTCGATGACCGGCAGCAGCTCGGTACGCAGGGTGAACCATTCGGCATAGATGCGATGCGCCTGCGGCGAATGCAGCAGCGTGCGCTTCATATTGGTCATGCGCCCGCGGGCGGCGATTTCGTCGTCATGCGCTCGGCGGATATCCTCGGCGGCGGTGTCGTAGTCGATTTGCGGGATTTGGCTCATGGACGCCTCGCTTGCGTGGGTAGGAAGTTACACCGGGGCCTGGATGAAGGTGAGAGGCGCATGATCTAACTTGGTGGCCACTGGACGAAAAATATTCTACAGACTAATTCTATAGAGAAAGTGTTATATGAGCGACCCTATTACCAGTTCATCGATGAGGAAAATCGACATGAAAATCAAAGTGGTTATCGGCAATCCTTCGGCGGGCGGTCGAACGACGGAACTGGCCGTGGCCGTTGGCAAGGCGATTGCCGGTCTGGTCGGCACGTCGGATGAGGTCGAGGTGATCGAGCTCTCACACCATGCCGCGGGCCTGTTCGACTGGAATTCGGAGAGCGTCAAGGCGCTGACGAAGAGCGTCGCCGAGCCCGGTCTCGTGGTTTTCGCCACGCCGACCTACAAGGCGAGCTATACCGGCCTGCTCAAGGCTTTTCTCGACCGCTACGACACCGGCGGACTCAAGGGCACCGTGGCAATCCCCGTCTTCACCGGCGGCGCGCCCGATCACTCGCTGGCGCCGAACCACACATTGCGGCCGCTCTTGGTGGAACTGGGCGCCAGCGTGCCGACTGGGAGCCTCTATCTCGTGACATCGCAGTTCGATGGCAAGGACGAGATCGTGACGAAGTTTGTCGACGCCGAACACTATCCGCTGCTCGGTGCCGCGCACGGGCTCGCCCTTGCCGCCAAGGCGCGAGCGGTCTGACCGCGCTGTTATCTATCGCCACGGCGGGCTAGGGTGAGATCGATTTCCACCAGCGCATCCCGGCCCAACCTGGCGACGCCGACCGTCGTGCGGGCGGGGAAGGCAGCCTCGTCGTTGAAATAGCGGTGATAAACGGAGTTCAAGCCCGCATAGTCTCGCTCGAAATGGCTGAGATAGATGCGGGCGAAGACAGTGTCCGAGAGGCGATAGCCGGATGCCTCGACGATCAGCGCAAGATTGCGGAAGACGAGCTCCGTCTGTTGCTCGATCGATGCCGGCAGCGCTGCGTCCGGATGGGTGGGATCGATCGGCAGTTGGCCGGTGACGAGCAGGAAGCCGTTGGCCTCCACCGCGTGGGAATAGCGGGCGGTTTTTGGCGGTGGAGCGGCTTTGTCGGTTTTGATGTAGCGGGTCATGATGGAATCCGGACGGGGTGGCGCAGCAGGGAAGAACGCCACCCCGCCTGTTCAGGCTGCCGCAATCGCCTGCTCGAGATCGGCGAGGATATCCTCGGGATGCTCGAGGCCGATAGACAGTCTGACATAGCCCGGTGTGACGCCCGTCGACAGCTGATCCTCGGCGGAGAGCTGCGAATGGGTGGTGGTCGAGGGATGGATCGCCAGCGACCGCGCATCGCCGATATTGGCGACGTGGTAGAAGAGCTGCAGAGCGTCGATGAAACGCCGGCCGGCATCGCGACCATCCTTGAGTTCGAAGCCGACAAGCGCGCCGAAATTGCCGGGTTTCAGATATTTGTCGGCATTGGCCTTGGCCGTGCCGGTCTGGAATTTCGGGAAGATGACGTTCGACACTTTCGGATGGGTCTTGAGATAGTCGGCGACGATCTCGGCATTGCGATTGTGCTGGGTGAGGCGCAGCGGCAGGGTTTCCAGGCCTTGCAGGAACTGAAAGGCATTCTGCGGGCTGATTGCGGCGCCGAGGTCGCGCAACAGCACGGCGCGGGCACGCAGGATATAGGCGAAGAAGCCGATCTTTTCAGCCTTTTGCAGCCAGGTGGCGCCCTGGTAGCTCGGATCGGGCTCGTGCAGGGTCGGCAGGCGCTTCGGATAATTGGCGAAGGGGAAAGTGCCGCTTTCGATGATCGCACCTCCGATCGAGGTGCCATGACCGCCGATATATTTGGTGGTCGAATAGACCACGACGGCCGCCCCGTGCTCGAACGGGCGGATGATCAGCGGTGCTGCGGTGTTGTCGACGATCAGCGGGATGCCGAAGCGGCGGCCGATGCCGGCGACCTCGGCGATCGGGAAGACTTCCAGCTTCGGATTGGGCAGGGATTCTGCATAGTAAGCGCGGGTATTGTCGTCGGTGGCGCGGGCGAAGGCTTCCGGGTCGGTCGGATCGACGAAGCGGGTCTCGATGCCAAAACTCTTCAGCGTTGCGGCAAACAGCGCCCAGGTGCCGCCATAGATGCCGATGGCGGAGACGATGTTGTCGCCGGCGCGGGCGAGATTGAGTATGGCGAAGGCCGAGGCCGCCTGGCCGGAGCTCAGCGCCAGTGCCGCGACGCCGCCTTCGATTTCGGCCAGCCGCTGCTCGAAGGCATCCTGTGTGGGGTTGGAGACGCGGGTATAGAGATGGCCCGGTGCTTCGAGCGCAAAGAGCTTGTCGGCGCCCTCGGTGCCCGGCAATTGGAACGAGGTCGACTGGTAGATCGGCACGGCGACCGCGCCGGTGGTCGGGTCGAAGCGATAGCTGCCGCCATGCAGCGCGATCGTTTCCGGATGCCTGCTCTTGAACAGCGCAGTTCCCGCGGGCGGGGCGGGCGTGGTCGGGGCGGCCTCGTCGGGGTTGAGATGGAGGTTCATATCCGGCTCCTTTGGCTCGGCGTTGATGGATCAGGCGGTCTCGGCGACCTTTTGCTGTTCGGTGATCAGGTCGGCGTGATGCGCCTGGGCGACGTCGGGATGCGAGCGTAGCCGCGACTTGAGGAAATTGCGGCCGACTTCGCTGAACAGCGGGTTGAGTGGATCTTGGGTGACGCCGCGCACCTGTTTTTGCAGGTCCTCCGGCAAGGTCAGGACTGGTACGGTGGCGGAGAGATTGGCGCCGAGGAAGAAGGCGACGGACATGCGGTCCGTACCGGCCTTGGGTGTCACCACTCGGTGAATATTGGCGCGCAGGAAGCCGTTCGAGGCCATTTCCAGGATCTCGCCGGTGTTGATGACGAAGGTGCCGCGCACCGGCTTGGCCTCGATCCAGCCGCCATGGCCGTCATCGACCTGCAGGCCGGCGCCGGTATCCTGCAGTAGCAGCGTCACGAAGCCCGAATCCTTATGGGCGCCGACACCCTGGTCGGTCTCGGTTTTGTCGCGGCCGGGATAGCGGATGATCTTCAGCAACTGGTTGGGACCGCCGGCATAGATCGGCGCGAACACATCGGGCGATTGGCCGAGCGCCTCGGCATAGGCCTTCAGCACGCGGATGCCGACCGAGGTGACGTCGGCGATCCATTGCTCGATTGCCGGTTTCAATTCGGGCAGCGCGGAGGGGTACTGGTTGGGGCCGACCAGCCGCTTCCAGGGCGGATCGCCGGCATTGACGGTGAGCCTGTCGCGGCTGGCGCCGAAATCGACCTGCTCGCGCCAGTCCTTCTGGCCGCGGGTATATTCGAGGCCGGGACCGTTATAGCCGCGGAAATGCGGCGAGTTCTTCATCTGGATTTCGACTTTGTCCTCATCCGATAAGGCGAAGAATTTCCGCGACAAAGCCAGCACGCCGTCGATGCGCTCCTGCGGGATGCCGTGGCCGGAGAGATAGAAGAAGCCGAGCGTATGGGCGATATTGCGCAATTCCGCGAGCGCCGCATCGCGTTCCGGATGGTCCGGTGCGAAGCGCTCGAGATTGAGGATGGGCAAGGATTGTTCAGCGGCCACAGCGCACTCCCTTTCTTTCGTCTTTTTCCTGCCGGTTGTCTCCGGCGCGGTGATGGTGCGACGATAGGCTGTGCGATGCGATAAAGCAATATTGTCTATAAAAAAGATATAAAAATATGAAAAATAACGATAAAAATACTATATTAGCAAATCGCTTCGTACGGATTTTTCGTTGATTGCAGCGCTGGCGCAAACTCGTTTCACTCGTGATCGAAAAGTTAGAACATAAAATCTATAAACTGTATTGATTAAGCGAAAATGCCGCCTATGCTTAGGCAATCGGAGCCTGCAGGGGCAGCGCTCATATCCGGAGGGAATGATATGACGGATCAGGACAGCAAGTCGTCCAGCGCCAGCCAGGCCGGCGTTTCGCGGCGCACGGTGCTCAAGGGTGCGGCGCTTGGCACGGGCGTGGTCGCCGCGGGTGCAATTGCCGGCAACAGCCTGTTCACCCCGGCCATCGCCGGCCCAGCGCCGCATATCCGGCTCGCCTGGACGGAAGTGGCGGCCTGCCATTCGCCGCTCGGCTTCGGCGTCGCCAAGGGTTTTTACAACAAGCACAATCTCGACGTCGAATTGTYCTACCAGGGCGCCAGCGGCCAGACGCTGATCCAGGCGCTGGCCACCAACAAGGCCGATGCCGGCGCCGGCCTGATCGGCGACTGGCTGAAGCCGCTGGAGCAGGGCTTTGACGTCAAGCTGTTCGTCGGCTCGCATGGCGGCTGCCAGCGGCTTATGGCGTCAAAGGAATCCGGCATTACCGATCTCGCCGGCGTCAAGGGCAAGACCATCGCCACCTATGGCATTGGCGCGCCGCCGCAGGTCGCTTTCCAGGTGACGCTGAAGAAGGCGGGCATCGATCCGGAAAACGACGTGACCTGGAAGGCCGTGCCCTTCGATCTCGTCGGCGAAACGGTCAAGCGCGGCGATGCGGATCTCGCCGCCCATCTCGACCCTTGGGCCTATTCGATCGAAAAGAAGTTCGACTTCAAGCTGATCGCCGACACCCAGACCGGCGTCTACGAGAACCATACCTGCTGCGTGCTCGGCGCCAATGGCCCGTTCCTGCAGGCCAACAAGGATGCGCTGCGCCGGCTCGCCGAGACCAATATCGAGATCCACGAATATGTCTCCGGCCATGTCGAAGAAGTGGCGCAATGGTATCTCGAAGCGCTGAAGCCGGCCGGCCTCAGCCTCGAGGACCTTGTCGCGGTGATCGGCAATCTCAGGACCCACAATCATCCGATCGGCCCGGAACTGGTGGAGCAGATTCGCATCACCTCGGAAGACCTGAAGCTCGTCAAGGTTCTCGACCCGTCGACGGACCCGAAGGAGTTCGCCGAGCGCATCACGGTCAACCTCCTGGCATAAGGACCAAAACCATGACGGACGCCGCGCCGACCTTTGTCGACGACCGGATCGGCACCCTGTCCTTGCGGCAGGGTGTCTGGACCTCCGGTTTCATTGCCGCCCTGTTCTGGGCGCTGACGGCGATCGTCACGGTCGCCCTGCCGGATGTGATCGCCTGGGGCAGCGGTCCGCTGTTCGCCGCCATCATGGGGACAGGGGCGATCGTGCTTGCAGCACTTGGCTTTGCCGTGCCGCGCATGGGTGYGGCCGGCGCCAAATTCACTTATTACGGCCCGTGGCTGATCGCGCTCGGCGTCTGGTTCCTGCTCTGGGAATATGCGACCGCCAAGACCGGCTGGCTGCCGAAACCGTTCTTCTCGCCGCCGCATGGCCTGGTCAACGTCTATGTGGTCGAATGGCAGCGGCTGCTGATCTGCATCGCCTATTCGCTCAGGCTCTGGGGGCTCGGCTTCTTTTCCGGCATTGCCGTGGGCTTCGTGCTTGGTGTGGCGCTCGGCTCGTCGGTGCGGTTCAATTATTGGGCCATGCCGGTGCTGAAGCTGATCGGGCCGGTGCCGGCGACGGCGTGGATTCCCGCGACCTTCTATTTCTTCCCGACCACGTTCGACGCTTCGATCTTCATTGTGGCGCTCTCCTGCGGCATTCCGGTGGCGATCCTCACCGCTTCCGGCGTCGCCTCGGTCAACAAGGCGTTTTATGACGTCGCCCGGACGCTGGGGGCGGATTCGCGCTACCTGATCACCAAGATCGCCATTCCTGCGTCGCTGCCGCACACTTTCGTCGGCCTGTTCATGGGCCTCTATTATTCCTTCGCAGTGCTGGTCGTCGCCGAAATGCTCGGCGCACGATACGGGCTCGGCTGGTATATCCAGTTCCAGACGGCCTATTCCGGCTATGCCAATGTCTACGCCACGATCGTCATCATGGCGCTGCTCTGCTCGGGAATCGTCAAGCTGCTGTTCGTCGCCCGCGACCGCCTGCTGACCGGCCAGGAAAGAGGGCTCATCTGATGAACGTCACCGTCAATCCATCTGCCGTCGAACGCCGCGCCATCGCGCTCGATGTCGAGAATGTCTCGCATCACTTCGTCATCAATGGCGAGAGGCTGGCCGTGCTCGACAATGTCGACCTTTCGGTCAAGCCGGGCGAGTTCATCGCGCTGCTCGGGCCGTCCGGCTGCGGCAAGTCCACGCTGCTGCGCCTCGCCGCCGGCCTCGATACGCCGCGCCAGGGCCGGTTGCTGGAAGAAGGGGCGCCGATCACTGCGCCCGATCCGTCGCGCATCCTGGTGTTCCAGGATCCGACGCTGTTTCCCTGGCGCACGGTGCGCAACAATGTCGCCACCGGGCTCGAAGCGCGCGGCCTGCTCAAGACGCATGCATCGCGCGTCGACGAGGCGCTGAGGATCGTCAAGCTGGAGAAATTCGCCGATGCCTATCCCAACCAGCTTTCGGGCGGCATGGCGCAGCGCGTCGCCATTGCCCGGGCGCTGGTCAACGATCCGCATCTGCTGCTGCTCGACGAGCCCTTCGGCAAGCTCGATTCGCTTACCCGTCTCGGCCTGCAGCAGGAATTGACAAAACTCTGGCAGGATGCCGGCTTCACCGCGATCCTCGTCACCCATGACGTCGAGGAGGCGCTGCTGCTCGCCAATCGCGTCATCGTCTTCAGCGACCGGCCGGCGCGCATCATTCACGAAGTGAGTGTCGACAAGCCCTATCCGCGCAAGCGCGACGATGACGCCCTCGTGCATCTGCGCCAGGAACTGCTCTCCAAACTGGGCATCGTCCATGACTAGGATCTCGCTTTCCAACGCCTTGCTGATCGTCGGCGGCGTGCTCACCACGCTTGCCATTCTCTGGTGGTGGGTGGTCTTCGACGAACTCTTGAAGACCAATACGATGACCTTTTCCGAGGTCGTCCCCTGCCTGGCGCGCAACACCGATATCTGCTCGCTGGCAGAATCGCTCTGCCGGCAGGACCATTTCCTCGGCATCCGCCGCTACTCTGCTGAAGCCTTCTGGAGCGCCGGCGGGCTGCTGCTGGCTGCCGTGGCCATGCGCTCGTTCCGAGTCGGCCAGGCGCGCTGAGATGGCATTTCCGCAGCCGGATTATGCCCGCAATATGCGCCTGCTCGGCCATTCGGATCAGGGTGGACGCGGCGACGGGCTGCAACTGATGGTGCATCGCGGCCATGCCTATATCGCCCACCCCTGGTCCGGCGGGTTTTCGATCATCGATGTGCGTGATCCCAAAAGGCCTGGCGAGTCGACTTTCGTGCCGGCGCCGCCGAAGACCTGGACGATCCATCTACAGACCCATGACGACCTTTTGCTGGTCGTGCATGCGCTCGACCTGTTCGCAGAAGCTGCCTTTGCCGATGAGAAGGATTATTACACCACTTCGATTGGCGATACGCTCGGCACGGCCGGTGGCGCCATGAAGACGAGGCCGTGGTCTGCGGGCATGGCGATCTATGACATTTCCGTGCCTGCCCGGCCGTCGCGGATAGGCTTCTTCCCGGTCGATGGTGTCGGCATTCACCGCATCTGGTATGTCGGCGGCCGCTGGGCCTATGTCTCGGCGCTGATCGACGGCTTCACCGACTATATCCTCTTGATCGTCGACCTCGCCGATCCGACGAAGCCCGTCGAGGCCGGACGCTTCTGGCTGCCGGGCATGAACAAGGCCGCCGGCGAGACGCCGACATGGAGCGAGGGGCGGCGCTATGCGCTGCATCATGCCGTGGTCGAAGGCGATATCGCCTATGCCTGCTGGCGCGACGGCGGGCTGACGCTGATCGATGTTTCCGACAGGACTAGGCCGCGGCTGATCGTGCATCGCAACTGGTCGCCACCCTATGGCGGCGGCACGCATTCGGCGCTCCCGCTGATCGACCGCGACCTGCTTGTTGTCGCCGATGAGGCGGTGGCCGACAACGAGGCGGATGGCCGCAAACACACTTGGGTGTTCGACATGCGCGCGCCTGTAAATCCGGTGTCGATTGCGACCTTTCCCATTCCCGACGAGGCGGATTATTCGGCCAAGGGCGGTCATTTCGGTCCGCACAACCTGCATGAAAACCGCCCCGGAACGTTCCGGTCTTCCAGCCTGATCTTCGCCACCTGGCAGAATGCCGGCATCCGTGCCTTCGACATTTCCGATCCCTACCGGCCGAAAGAAACCGGCGCCCTGGTGCCGGCCGCACCTGAGCGGATGATCGACCGCCGCCCGCGCCCGAAGGTGATCCAGTCTGCCGATGTGTTCGTCGACCCCGCCGGGCTGATCTACGCCACCGACTACAATGCCGGGCTCAGCATCATTGAATATGGCGGATAACAAGAGAGTGGCGGTCCGCGCCACCGGTTCAACAGCAACCGAACCGCCTGGCTCCTGGCCGGCGGGCATTTCGAAAGGAAGCACAGCCATGGGTTCCCAGGCAGAAAGCAAGATCGACTATTCGCAACATCCGCGCGTCAACTCGGCCGATCCGGTGCCGCCACGGCCGCATCCGGCCAAGCCCGCTCACATCATCAAATCGGATGCCGAAGCGATCGAGGTGGCGAAGAAGCTTGCCGAGACGTTTTCCGAGGGAGCGGCTTTCCGCGATCGCGAGGGCCTGCTGCCGCTCGAAGAACTGGACCTTTATTCGCAGAGCGGCCTCTGGAGCATCAACGTGCCGAAGCAATATGGCGGGCCGGGCGTGTCCTATGCGACGCTGGCCGAGGTGATCAAGATCATTGCGTCGGCCGATTCCTCGATTGCGCAGATCACCCAGAACCATCTGGCGATATCAGGCCATATCGACCTCGACGGCACGGAAGCGCAGAAGAAGGAATTCTTCGGCTGGGTGCTGAAGGGCCTGCGCTTCGGCAACGCCTTCTCGGAACTGCACAGCAAAACCGTCGCCGCCTTCGAGACGAAGGTCAGCTATGACGGCGCCGAGGCGGTGGTCAACGGCGAAAAATTCTACACAACCGGCGCGCTGCTGTCGCACATCATCCCGATCGTTGCCGTCGACGAGACCGGCCAGGGCTTCCTCGTCTTCACCGAGCGCGATGCGCCGGGGATCACCGTGACCAACAATTGGTCGAGCTTCGGCCAGCGCACCACGGCGTCGGGCAGTGTGCG
This sequence comes from Rhizobium sp. P2_G2, assembly GCF_056403555.1. Lineage (NCBI taxonomy): Bacteria > Pseudomonadati > Pseudomonadota > Alphaproteobacteria > Hyphomicrobiales > Rhizobiaceae > Rhizobium > Rhizobium sp. P2_G2. The sequence continues at coordinate 11,266 of NZ_JBFUFF010000058.1, read as the reverse complement.
GATCGACAATGTCCGCGTGCCGCTCAGCCGGTTGCTGCCGGTGGCTGCCTTCGATCGGCCGACCGTTGCCGGCCCGGTGTCGCAGATCATCCAGGCGGCGATCGATGCCGGCATTGCCAAGGGTGCGATCGAAGACACGATCGCCTTCATCAAGACCCAGTCGCGGCCCTGGATCGACAGCGGCAAGGAAACGGCGGGCGAGGACCCGTTCACGGTCTCGGCGATCGGCGATCTGGAAATCCGGCTGCACGCAGCCGAGGCGCTGCTGCACATCGCCGGGCTTGCGATCGACAAGGCGCAGGTCGAGGCGACCGAGGAAAACGTCGCCCAGGCGACGGTGAAGACGGCGGAAGCCAAGGTGCTGACCACCGAAATCGCCATCCTCGCCACCAACAAGCTGTTCGAACTGGCCGGAACGCGCTCGACGCTCGCCCAGCACAATCTCGACCGGCATTGGCGCAATGCCCGGGCGCACACGCTGCACGATCCGGTGCGGTGGAAATTCTTCCATGTCGGCAATTTCTATCTCAACGGCATCAACCCGCCGCGCCATCCCTGGAGCTGAGCAGGTTCCGGAAAAGTGTCGCACTGTTTTCCGACAAGAACCTGCGACAAAGCAAAAGACTAGCCAGGTCGAATGACGAGGGCCGCCGCCTCGCATCTCAGTGCTCACGCTGTGATGTGGGGCGGTTGGCCGCTTTTTCTCAACGGAGCCCTGCGGGCCGCCATCGTGCGGTTTTGGGGATGAGACGATGACCAAGAAGAAACAGATCCTGCTCAACGCCTTCAACATGAACTGCGTCGGCCATATCAATCATGGCTTCTGGACGCATCCGCGCGACCGTTCGTCGGAATATAAGAACCTGTCCTACTGGACCTCGCTGGCGCAGACGCTGGAGCGCGGCCTGTTCGACGGCATCTTCCTCGCCGATATCGTCGGGGTCTACGATGTCTATCAAGGCTCGGTCGACCTGACGCTGCGCGAGTCCGTGCAATTGCCGGTCAACGATCCGATGATGCTGGTGTCCGGCATGGCGGCGGTGACGAAACATCTGGGCTTCGGCGTCACCGTCAATGTCAGCTCCGAAGCGCCCTATACATTTGCCCGACGCATGTCGACGCTCGACCACCTGACCGGTGGCCGCATGGGCTGGAACATCGTCACCGGCTATCTCGATAGTGCGGCCCGCGCGCTCGGCCTCRACAAGCAGGCGGAGCACGATTCTCGCTACGACCGCGCCGACGATTATCTCGACGTGCTCTACAAGCTCTGGGAGGGAAGCTGGGACGACGATGCCGTGATCGTTGATCGAGCGCGCCGCATCTTCGCTGACCCGTCCAAGGTGCGGCCGATCGCGCATGATGGCCCGTTCTACAAGTCGCACGGCTATCATCTGTCGGAGCCGTCGCCGCAGCGCACGCCGGTGCTCTACCAGGCCGGCACGTCCGGCCGCGGCCGGGAATTTGCCGCCAAGCATGCGGAATGCGTGTTCATCAGCGCCGGCGACAAGGCCGCGGCGCAGAAGACGTCGCGGGCGCTGCGGCAGGCCGCAGTCGCCGCCGGCCGCCGGCCCGACGACATCAAGATCTTCGTCGGCATCACCGTGGTTGCCGACCTGTCGCAGAAGGCAGCCGAGGAGAAGCTGGCGGAATACCGGCCCTATGCCAGCCCGGAGGCGGGATTGGCGCATTTTGCCGCCGGCACCGGCGTGGATTTCTCCCGTTACGGCCTCGATGATCCGATCGCCTACGGCACGTCGAACTCCATCCAATCCGTCACCCAGCTGGCGCAGCAGCGCGGTTGGACCAAGCGCCAGCTGCTGAAGGAAGTCGCGATCGGCGGGCGCTATCCGGTGATCGTCGGCGATGCCTCGCATGTGGCCGACGAGCTCGCCTCCTGGATCGAAGAGGGCGAGATCGACGGCTTCAACATGACCCGCACCGTGATGCCGGAGAGTTACGAGGACTTCGTCGACGTGGTCGTGCCGGCTCTGCAGGATCGCGGCCTCTACAAGACCGCCTATGCCGAGGGCACGCTGCGCAGCCGCCTGTTCGGCGAGGGTGACCGCCTGCCGGCGCGGCATACGGGTGCCTCGTTCCGATGGTCCGAACAGCCGACACGTGCAGCCGGACTTGCCTGATCCTTGCCGCCGCGGAAGCGGATTTCCGCGAGGCGATCCGCTCGATAATTCATTCACTTGGAAGGAAGAAACGATGTTACAGATCAACGAGAAACAGCTGCAGAGTGGGGTCGCCCAGGCTGAACGCGGCTGGGGCAGCGGGCCGACACAGAACTATGAGCAGATCGCCGCGCCGTTCCGTCCCATCTTCGCGGAGATCGAGAGCGAAGCGGTTCGCCGCGATCTTGAACGCGACCTGCCGTTCGACGCGGTCAACAAGCTGAAAGCCGCCGGCTTCGGCGCGGTGCGGCTGCCGGTCGACGCCGGCGGCAAGGGTGCGACGCTGCCCGAACTGGCGAACCTGCTGATTGAACTGTCGGAGGCCGATTCCAACATTACCCAGATCCTGCGCGGCCATTTTGGCTTCACCGAGGACCTGCTGAACTCCAAGATCGAGGAGCGGCGCAAGCGCTGGTTCGCCCGCATCGGCGGCGGCGAAGTCGCCGGCAATGCCTGGACGGAGATCGGCGGCGGCGCCAATATCGAGCGCTTTTCCACCCATGTTTCCGCCAATGCCGATGGGCTAATCCTCAACGGCGCGAAATATTACACGACAGGGTCATTGTTCGCCGACTGGATCGACACAGGTGCCTCCGACAGCGAGGGCAACGCGATCGGCGTCGCCGTGCCCCGGCATGCTCAGGGCGTCGACGTCATCGACGATTGGGACGGTTTCGGCCAGGTGCTGACGGCGAGCGGCACCACGACCTTCACCAATGTCTCTGTCGCCGCCGAGGATATCAGGGTCGAGGAGGAACGCTTCAAATATGGTGCGGCCTTCTACCAGATCTATCACCTGGCGACGCTGGCCGGCATCGGCCGGGCGCTGACCAATGATCTCGCCAAGGCGGTGGCGGCACGCAAGCGCACCTTTACCCATGCCAACGGCCCGCTTTCGAGCCAGGACCCGCAGGTGCTGCAGGTGGTCGGGCGGGTGCGGGGTGCCGCCTACAGCGCCGGCGCCATCGTGCTGCAGGCGGCTGGCGCCGTGCAGCGGGCATTCGAGGCGCATTTCGTCGACGACGCCGAGGCGGAGGAACGCGCCAATATCCAGGCCGAACTCGAAGTCGCCCAGGCGCAGACCGTGGTCAGCGACCTGATCCTGCAGGCCGCGACCATCGCCTTCGATGCGCTCAGCGCCTCGGCCACCCGCAAGCCCAATGGCCTGGATCGGCATTGGCGCAATGCGCGCACGCTCTCCTCGCACAATCCGCGCATCTACAAGGACCGCATCGTCGGCGACTATGCCGTCAACGGCACGCCGCCGCCCTTCCAGTGGCGCATCGGCAGCGCGCCGGCCTGACGCGAATAACACGGCGCGGTCCCGGGATCGCGCCGGTCCAGTTTCGGTCGGAATATTTTTCTCTCAAAGCCTTTTGATTTGGAACACGGCTCCTGACTCGATCTATAAATACACTATATCTATAGATTATATGTATGAGGCAAATGATGATCAAGCCGATTCGATTCAATGCGTTCGAAATGAACTGCGTCGGCCACCAGTCGCCCGGGCTGTGGGCGCATCCGAGAGATCAATCCTGGCGCTACAAGGATGTCCGCTATTGGTCGGAATTGGCTGAGACGCTGGAACGTGGCATTTTCGATAGCATCTTCATTGCCGACGTCATCGGCTATTACGACGTCTACCAGGGCAGTATGGAACATGCTTTCCGGCAGGCGGCGCAGATTCCGGTCAACGATCCGCTGCAACTGGCCGTGCCGATCACCATCAACACCAAGCATATCGGCGTCGGCATCACCGCCTCGACCTCGTTCGAGCATCCCTATACCTTCGCCCGGCGTCTGGCGACGGCCGACCACCTGACCGATGGCCGGGTCGCCTGGAACATCGTCACCTCCTATCTCGAAAGCGGCGCCAGGAATGTCGGCGAGACCGGCCTTCGACAGCATGACAATCGCTACGAGGTGGCGGAGGAATATCTGGAAATCCTCTACAAGCTGTTCGAAGGCAGCTGGGAGGAGGGGGCGGTGCTGCGCGACAAGGCGCGCCGCATCTTCATCGACCCGGACAAGGTGCACGAGATCGGCCATTCCGGCAAATATTTCCAGGTGCCGGGCTATCATCTTTCCGAACCTTCCCCACAGCGCACGCCCCTACTGTTCCAGGCGGGCCAGTCGGAGGCGGGGCGGCGGTTCGCGGCGCGCAACGCCGAATGCGTCTTCGTCGGCGCGCTCGCCAAGCCGGCGCTCAAAGCCTATGTCGACGATATCAGGGCGCGCGGGGCGGCACTCGGCCGCGACCCGAAGAAGCTGCTGGTCTACAACCTGACCACGGTCATCGTCGACGAGACCGATGCCAAGGCGGAGGCGAAATTCCAGGAGCTGCTGAGCTACGCCTCCTATGACGGGGCGCTGGTGTTCATGTCCGGCTGGACCGGCGTCGATTTCGGCCGCTACAAGCCCACCGATCCGGTGCGCACCGCGGCGGGAACCGAACTTCGCTCGATGCTCGATGCGCTGGAAAAATCTGGCCGCTCCTGGACCATCGAGGAATTGGCGCGCTGGGGCGCGATCGGCGGCGGCGGGCCGGTGATCGTCGGCTCGCCGTCGACCGTGGCCGATGCGCTGGAGGAATGGGCCGAAGAGACGGGCGTCGACGGCTTCAATCTTTGCTATGCGATCCAGCCCGGCACATTCGAGGACATTGTCGACCTGCTGGTGCCCGAATTGCAGAAGCGCGGCCGCTATCCGACGGCCTATCGCGACGGCACCCTGCGCGAAAAACTGTTCGGCGACGGACCCTATCTTCCCGACACTCATCCCGGCGCCCGCTATCGCGACATCGAAGCCGTCAAGCGGCTGGAAAGTTCCGCAGTACTTGCGGCCGGCGAGTGACACTGCCGCATCGCATTCAATCACATCGTATCTTCAAAGAGGGAATTGAGAGATGACTTCCATTGTCAAACGTCTGGCCGGCACCGCATCGGCATTGTCGCTTTTAGCGGCGGCCGGTCTCGGCAGCACGGTTTTGTCGGCTCGGGCGGACGAAACGCCGGTCAAGGGCGGCACGCTGATCTATGCCACCGATCGCGAACCCACCTGCCTCGACCCGCATGTCGACGGCGACATGCCGCAAGTGTTCGTGGCACAGCAATATACGGATTCGCTGGTCTCGCAGGACAAGGACGGCCATATCGGCCCCTGGCTCGCCAAGAGCTGGACGATCTCCGATGATGGCAAGGTCTATACGTTCAAGCTGCGCGAGGACGTGAAGTTCACCAATGGCGAAAAATTCAACGCTGCGGCACTGAAGGCCAATCTCGACCATATCGTCAACCCGAAGACCCAGTCCTCCACTGCCGGCGGCTATATCCAGCAATATGTGAAGACCGAAACGCCGGACRAATTCACCGCCGTCGTCACTTTGAAGAAACCGTACGCGGCTTTCCTCGAAGTGCTGGCGCAGGGCTTCCTCGGCATCGAGGCGCCGGCAGCGCTGGCCCGCAGCCGCGACGAGAACTGCCAGAGCCCGATCGGCAGCGGCCCGTTCAAGGTCGTGCAGTGGGATCGCAAGAGCCAGATCGTGCTCGAGCGCAATCCCGACTACAACTGGGCGCCGCCGACCGCGCAGCATCAGGGGCCGGCCTATCTCGACAAGGTGGTGTGGAAATTCGTCCCCGAGCCGTCGGTGCGCTTCGCATCGCTGACCTCTGGCGATGTCGATGTCATCGAATCCATGCCGCCGGAATCGGAAGAGGCGGCATCGAAGGACCCCAATCTGACGCTGATCGTCAAGGATCGGCCGGGCAATCCCACCAATGCGGCGCTCAACACCAAGCGGGCGCCGTTCAACGACATCCGCGTCCGTGAGGCCTTCGTCCGCTCGGCCGATATCCAGGGTGCGCTCGACAGCGTGTTCTTCGGCCGCTACAAGCGCGCGCCCGGGCCGCTGAGCGCCGTGACGCCATTCGCCTCGCCGGATTTCAAAAGCTATTACGACTACGATGCCGACAAGGCCAACAAGCTGCTCGACGAAGCCGGCTGGAAGGACAGGGACGTCAACGGTTTCCGTGTCAAGGACGGCAAGAAGCTGACCGTCAACGTGCCGATCGGCGACTTCCAGGGGCCGGCGGAACGGTCGCTCTGGGAGCAGATCCAAGCCACGGCGGCGGAAATCGGCTTCGACGTCCAGCTGCAGAATGTCGGCTTCTCCGAATGGCTCGACCGCGACGGCAAGTGGGATTACGACGCCATCGGCGAATACTGGAACACCAATACCGCCGACGTGCTGCGCATCGTCTTCTCTTCCGAATTCATCGGCGCTGCCGGTTCGGGCGGCTATCACCAGAATGCCACCGGCTTCGACAACAAGGAATTCGACGACGTCGTCAACAAAGCGCTCGAAACCACTGACGAAGCCAAACGGCGTGAACTCTACTATCAGGCGCAGAAGATCATCGCCTCGAACTTTATCCAGGTGCTGACCTTCCCGCAGAGCACCCGGCTCGGCGTCTATAAGACCGCCCATGGCGTGCGGCTGGAGCCGTCGCTCACAGTCACCGAACTCTATGACGCCTGGGTGAAAAAATGAGTGTCGCGGCCGGTCGGTTGAACGCATCCGGCCGGCTGGGCCGGATCGGCTGGCGGGTGCTGGAGCGCCTTTTATCGGGGGCGCTGGTGCTCCTGGCATCCGCCAGCGTCACGTTCTTCGCGCTGCGGCTGACGCCGGGCGATCCGGTCAGGGCCGTGCTCGGCGGCCCGACCGCCAATCCGACACCGGAGACGATCGCGCTGGCGATCCAGGAATTCGGCCTCGATAAGCCGCTCTACATCCAATATCTGCTGCATATCGGCCGGCTGCTGCATGGCAATCTCGGCACATCCTTCTCGCAGCACCAGCCGGTGATCGACGTGATCGCCGAGCAGGCCGGCCCGACCATCTGGCTGACGGGTTCGGCCGTCGCCGTCGCATGGCTGATCTCGGCCGGATCGGCGCTGGCGACCACAAGGCGCCCCCGCTTCGTCAGTGGCCTCGGCTCGGCAGTGGAAACGGTGATCGCGGCGCTGCCACAGTTCTGGCTCGGCCTGGTCTTGCTGGCGGTGTTCGCCTTCGGCCTGCGCTGGTTTCCGCCGCAGAGCGACGGCAGCCTGCTCGGCCTGGTGCTGCCGACATTGGCGCTAGCCATTCCGCTCGCCGGCTTTCTCGGCCAGGTGACGCGGGAATCGCTGGAACTGGCGCTCGACCAGCCGTTCATCCTCTCGGCGCGCACCCGCGGCCTGGGCGACTGGTCGGTGCGCTGGCGGCATGCGCTGCGCCACGCCATGCTGCCCGGCATCAGCCTGTCGGCCTGGGCGGTCGGCTCGCTGATCGGCAATGCCGTGCTGATCGAGGTGATCTTTTCGCGGCCGGGCCTTGGGCGGGTGCTCTACCAGGCGGTGACGGTGCAGGACATGCCGCTCACCATCGGTGTGACGCTGGTGGTCACGGTCGTCTACATCCTCGCCAGCCTGATCGTCGACATCCTCTACATCATCGTTGATCCCCGTCTGAAGGTGAAACCGGCATGAGCGCACCCGTTTCGACATCTCCGCTTTATGAAAGCCGCTGGACGTTCAGCAGGCTCATTCTTCCGCCACTTGGCGCCAGTCTGGCGATCTTGTTCCTGCTGTTGCTCACGGCGGCGGCGATTGCGCCGGAACTGTTTTCGACGCTCAATCCGTTGAAGATCGCGCCGCGTTTTGCCTTCCACGGGCCGGAATGGGGCCATGTCTTCGGCACCGACCAATCCGGCCGCGATGTCTTCTCCCGCCTCATCCATGGCGCGCGGCAATCGCTGCTGCTCGGCATCGGCGCGGTCGCCGTCTCCATGGCGCTTGCGATTACGCTTGGCATGATCGGCGGGCTCGGCGGCAAGACGACGGAGCGGGTGATCGGCTGGATTCTCGAAGTGCTGTTCTCCTTCCCGACGCTGATCCTGGCTCTCCTGTTTGCCGCCCATCTCGGCGGCGGCCTCGGGCCGCTGGTGATCGCCACCGGCGTCGGCAATGCGCCGGGCTATGGACGCATGATTTTTGGCCAGACGCTTTCGGTCCGCCGCGCCGGCTATATCGAGGCGGCCCGTGCGCTTGGTCATTCGCCGGCCCGGATCATCTGGCGCCAGATCCTGCCCAATGTCATGCGGCCGTTGATCGTCATGGTGACCATGGGCGTCGGCCAGGCGATCGTCTGGTCGTCGGCACTCTCTTTCCTCGGGCTCGGCGCGCAGCCGCCGGCGGCGGAATGGGGCACGATGCTGGCCATGGGCCGCGATTTCGTCAGCCGTGCCTGGTGGCTGACCTTCTTCCCCGGCCTGTTCATCGTGCTGACGACGCTGTCGACCACGGTGTTCGGCCGCTATCTGCAACAATTGCTGGAAGGGTGTGGCCGATGACCAAGGCGCCGCTGATCGTCGAAAACCTCTCGGTCGCGCTCGGCACGGGCGAAGCACGCCGCACGGTGGTGCGCAATATCTCCTTCCGCGTCGCGCCCGGCCGCGCCGTGGCTTTGGTGGGCGAATCCGGTTCGGGCAAGAGCGTCACCGCCCGAACCCTCGTCGGCCTTGCGGGCGATGGCGCCGGCATCACCGCCGGCCGGCTCTCCTACGGCGATCTCGACCTGACGCGGCTGACGGAGCGGCAATGGCGGAACATCCGCGGTCGCGACATCGGTTTCGTGCTGCAGGACGCGCTGGTGTCGCTCGATCCGCTGCGCCCGGTCGGCGCCGAGATCAACGAGGCGCTGACGGCGCATGGCTGGGGCGACCGCAACAGCCGCAAGGTGCGGATCATAGAACTCTTGCAGTCCGTCGGCGTGCCGGAACCGGAAATCCGGGCGCTGCAGCGGCCCGACGAACTCTCCGGCGGCCTGCGCCAGCGGGCGCTGATCGCCACCGCACTGGCGCTCGATCCGGCGATCGTCATCGCCGACGAGCCGACGACGGCGCTCGATTCCACCGTGCAGGCGCAGATCATCGCGCTGCTCGCCTCGATCAAGGCGCGCGGCGACGGCCTGCTGATCATCAGCCACGACCTCAATATCGTGTCGAAACTCGCCGATGAAGTCGTGGTGATGAACCACGGCGACGTCGTTGAGCAGGGGCCTGTCGAAGACGTGCTCGGCAATCCGCGGCACCCCTATACGCGGTCGCTGTTGAACGCCGTGCCCGGCCGGCATCCGCGCGGCACGCGGCTCTCCGGCGAGCGGCCGGCGGCACGTCCGCGGCCGGGCTGGAACGACGAGACGGTGCTCGATGTGCGCCATATCCGCAAGACCTATGCCGGTCCCGCCGGCACGGCGCGGCTCGCCGTCGATACGGTCAGCTTCGCCGTTGCACGCGGCCGCACGCTTGGCATTGTCGGCGAATCCGGCTCGGGCAAGACCACCGTCGCCCGCATTGCGCTCGGCCTAGTCAGCCCCGACGATGGCCAGGTCGATTTCGCCGGCCGGCCATGGGTAACGTCGAGCGACAGCAAAAATCGCGTCACCGAAGCCGCGCGCCGCGCCCGGCGGCGCGAGATCGGCGTCATCTACCAGGATCCGTTGTCGTCCTTCGATCCGCGCTGGAATGTCGGCCATATCCTCTCCGATGCGCTGGATGCCGCGGGCGTCGATCGCAAGGATCATCCGAGGCGCATCGTCGATCTCCTGGCAAAAGTTCGTCTCCCTCCCGAGACGGTCGGGCGCTGGCCGCTGAAATTGTCCGGCGGCCAGCGCCAGCGTGTGGCAATCGCCCGGGCGCTGGCGTCCAGTCCGAAGATCGTCAYCTGCGACGAGCCGGTCTCGGCGCTGGACGTCTCGGTGCAGGCGCAGGTGCTCGATCTGCTGACCGACCTGCAGGACGAACTCGGCATTTCCTACCTGTTCATCTCGCACGATCTGGGCGTCATCCGCCATATCAGCGACGAGGTGCTTGTCATGCGCGATGGCCGCGTCGTCGAGCGCGGCCCGGTGGAAGAGGTGTTTGCCAACCCGCAGGATCCGTTCACTCGCAAACTGGTCGCCGCCTCGGAACTGGCGCACGCCTGATTCCCTCAGCCGCCAGACCCGGCGCGGGCGATCGCCCGTCCGGCAAAGTCCGGATCACGTCGAAACCCGAAAAATCAACGTCGAATCCGAAAGGAAACCACTGCCATGAGCCATACAAATCCCACCGGGAAACCCCGTCCGTTTTTCACCAGGGCGCGCTCGGCCTTCCTTGCCGCCCTTCTGCCGTTGGCGATCGGCAGCACGGCCTTTGGCAGCGAGCGTGTGCTTCTGTCCTACGAGGCGACGCCGTCGGTCGGCTTCGCACTACCCGGCCTTACCAAGGCGAGCTATGACGACCGCGCGGCCTTCTCTTCGCAGGTGTTACAGGAGATCGTTCCCAGGATCGTGACGGCAAATGGGATCGATCCGAAAGTGTTGACCTCGGAGGTGACGCCCGGCGGCTATCTGTTGAAGACCAATGCGTCACTGCAAAGCCAGGGCGAGATCGACGATGCCGCGGCGGACCGTCTTGCTGCCTCGTTCGGCTATATCTTCCATCAGTGGAGCGTGCTTGTCTCGCGTCTCGACGACAAGGCCGGCCAGACCGGGTTCGTGGTCGTGCGCTTTCCGAAAGACCGTCTCGACGCTGCCGTCGCGCAAAAATTCTTCGAACAGGCCGATGCCGCGCAGAAGGGACTGGGCGGTGGCTATACCGCCTTCGGCGACGAGCAGATCTTCCTCAACGTCACCGATTCCAGCGGCAAGCCCTATAGCGGCCTGGACGATGGAGCGTTTCTCGACGGGCTGACGCGCACTGCTGCTGCCTTCGGCGATCCGAAACCCGAGATTGTCGACACCGGCAAGGCCAGCGCCCGTTTCGTCGGCAATGACTGGGACAAGTCGAAAGCCGGCGAGGACTATGTTTCCCGCCTCGGCGGCAAGGACTCGGCTTTGGTCAAGAGCTTGAACGAGATCGGCAAGGACTATGCTGACCTGGTAGAGAAGACGGCGAAAAGCCAGGGCTGGTATTGATAGTGATGGATGTTGCGGCGCTGCGGCGGCCTCCATCTTCTCCCCATCGGGGAGAAGATGCCCGAAGGGCAGATGAGGGGGCTTCCCG